>SKOF01000208.1 GCA_007120155.1 Thioalkalivibrio sp.
GCCTCGTCGCTGCTCCAGGGGTTCACCGCCATCGCGCTGGTGCTGGCCGTGGTGGTGGTGGCCGAGCGCATGGCCCGGGATGCACTGGGCCAGGTGCGCACCCTGGAGCAGGTCAGCTTCGCGCTGGTGGCGGCGGTGGGGGCATGGCTCGTCTTCCGCGCCCTGCGCGGGCTTTACCGTCTGCGGGGTGCAGAAGGCCATGGCCACGATCACCCGCATGATGGACACGCCTGCGGCACCTGCGGCCACGCCCATCACGTGACACCCGCCCAGGCCGCCCGCAGCGACAGCCTGGGCACCATGCTCGGCACCGTGCTGGCGGTGGGCGTACGGCCCTGCACGGGCGCCATCCTGGTCTTGGCGGTGGCCAATATGCTGGGGCTGTGGATCGCCGGCATCGCCGCCGTGGTCGCCATGTCTGTCGGCACAGCCATCACCGTATCGGTGCTCGCGGTTCTGGCGGTGCAGGCCCGGAACTGGGCGACCCGGGCCGCTGCCGGCGGAAACTCGGTCGGATGGCAACGGACCGGCCAGGTGGTCGCCCTGGCCGGCGGGGCGCTGATCTTCGCGCTGGGTGCCAGCCTCTTTGGCGCCGGGATGGATGTCCCCGTCCACCCGCTGGGGCTGTGAGCCCGGGCCCTTGACCCGCATCGTCCTGCTCAACAAGCCCTATGACGTGCTCTGCCAGTTCAGGGACCGGCAGGGGCGGCCGACGCTGGCGGACTACGTGCCCGAAACGGGTGTGTACGCCGCCGGACGACTGGATCGGGACAGCGAAGGTCTGGTGGTGCTGACGGATGACGGGGTCCTGCAGGCCCGAATCAGCGATCCGAAGCACAAGGTGAGCAAGACCTACTGGGTGCAGGTGGAAGGGGTGCCGGACGAAGAGGCGCTCAAGGCACTCACCGAAGGGGTCCTGCTCAGGGACGGCCTCACCCGCCCCGCCCGGGTGCGGATCATGGACGCGCCCGCCGGGCTCTGGCCCCGGAACCCGCCCATCCGCAGCCGCCGGCACATCCCCACCACCTGGCTGGAGCTGACGCTGTCCGAAGGCCGCAATCGCCAGGTGCGGCGCATGACCGCCGCCGTGGGCCACCCCACGCTGCGACTGATCCGCTACCGGGTGGGCTCCTGGACCCTGGACGGCCTCGGACCCGGGGAGCGGTTGTGTCTCGAACTCCGAGGATCCTGATCACCATGCAGGGTACGAAGTGGCGCTGCCGGTATGCACAGGCCCGGTTGCTCGGTTGACATCAGAAACCAGGGGGCCAGACTCGTTGCTGACCCGCGGACTCGTTGGACCCTTCGTTGTCCCGTTCAGGCACCGCGCATTCACCGTCGACGGCACACGCCCTCACGTCGGACAAATATCGCAAACCAAAACAAATGTGATTGCATTAGTTAGGCTGGACTCCTAAAGTCGATTCCAGATCATGACGGTACCCTGGAGACCCCTCTTGCAAATCCGCCGCAAGTTCGCCTGGCTCCTCCTGCCCCTGCTGTCGGGTCTGCTGGGCGGTTCCGTAGCAGGCACCCTGGAAGAGCGGCTGGAGTCCCAGCGCGCCCTGTTCCAGGCCACCGAGAAGGCGCTGGCAAGCGGCAACCGGCAGGCCTTTCGTGAAGGCCTTGCGCGGTTGACCGACTATCCCCTGCATTCCTACCTGCTGTTCGCGGACCTGGAATCCCGGCTCGGTCGGGCCCATGCCGATGAAATCCGGGCCTTTCTGGACGCCCACGGAGACACGCCCCACGGTGAGCGCCTGCGCAACGCCTGGCTCAGCCGGCTTGCCCGGGAACGGCGCTGGACCGTACTGGTGGAGAGTTTCGATCCGGATACCGGTTCCACCACCCGGATCTGCGAGTACAGGCACGCCCTGCTGCAGCTGAATCGCACCGAGGAGGCCCTGGACGGGGTGGAACACATCTGGTTGCGCGGGCGTTCCCAGCCCGATGCCTGCAACCCGGTCTTCAAGGCCTGGCGGGAGGCCGGAAGGCTCACGCCGGATCTCGCCTGGGGACGCCTCCGGCTGGCACTGGAGGCGGGACAGACCGGCCTGGCCGGCTACATCGGCCGCTACCTGCCGGAGACGGAACAGGCCTGGGCCAGGCGATGGCTCGACCTCCACCGCACGCCGGCCCGGGTGGCCCGGGTGGACTGGGATGCGACCGCCCACGGCCGTGCGCCCCACATGCTCGAACACGCCTGGCTGCGGCTGGCCCGCCAGGATCCGGAACAGGCTCTGGACCTCTGGACACGCCACGGGGATCGCCAGAGACTCTCCGAGACACAGGCCCGCGAGATCGACCGGACCATCGCCCTGCGGCTGGTCCTGCGCCGGGGCGCGGACGGCCTGGCGCATCTGGCCAGCGTGCCCGAGGAGACCTTCGACGCACAACTGCGCGAATGGCACGTGCGCGCGGCACTGGCGGCCGGGGACTGGTCGCAGGTGGCCGCCGCCATCGACGCCATGGATACCGAACAGCGCCAGGATCATGCCTGGCGTTACTGGCGGGCCCGAGCGCTGGCGGAACTGGGCGAGCCGGCGCGGGCCGCCGCCCTGTTCGAGGCCTTGGCAGAGGAACGCAATTTCTACGGATTCCTGGCAGCGGACAGGGCCGGCCGCCCCTACCGGATCGGTCATCGCGAGCTGAGCGTTCCCGTGGCGCGCATTCAGGCACTGGCGGAAGAACCCACCTTCCAGCGGGCAAGGGAATGGCTGGCCCTGGGACGCGGCATCGATGCCCGGCGGGAGTGGGAACGGGCGATCGCCGCACTGGACGAGGAAGACCTCAAGGCGGCCGCCCTGCTCGCCCACGGCTGGGCATGGCACGACCGGGCCATCTTCGCCGCCGCCCGGGCCCGGGCATTCGACGACATGGAACTGCGCTTCCCCCTGGCTTACTCGCGCCTGATCCTGGACCATGCCGCCGGCCAGGGCATCAATCCCGCCTGGGCCCTTGCAGTGGCACGGCAGGAGAGCGCCTTCATGACTGAAGCGCGCTCCCACGCGGGAGCCCTGGGCCTGATGCAGGTGATGCCCGCCACCGGGCGCAACATGGCCCGGCATGCGAACGTCCGGCTCAATCACGCCCACGATCTGCTCAAACCCGAGATCAACGTGCCCATCGGCACCTACTACCTGCGCCGCAACCTGGACCGGTTCGGAGGCCATCCCATCCTGTCCACTGCCGCCTATAACGCCGGGGCCCACCGCGTGGACAGCTGGCTGCCTGAACGCGGCCAGATGGATGCCGACGTCTGGGCAGAGCTGATCCCCTTTCCCGAGACGCGCGCCTACGTGCGCCGTGTGCTGGCCTACCAGGTGATCTACGAGATGCGTCTCGGCCTCACCCCCACCACCCTGAGCAGCCTGCTGCCGCCGATCACCGCCCGCCCGGACCTGGAGGCCTCCCGCATCGCGCACACCCGGGACTGGCAGGGCCGTACCGGGGGCAGGGTGGCA
>SKOF01000069.1 GCA_007120155.1 Thioalkalivibrio sp.
ACGAAGAAGAGACGGCTAGACAAACTCCAACCGCCCCACTTTAAACCCTATTAAGGCTCGTCAGTAAAACCGATCACAACTTTTTCTTCCTCTAAACGAGTCGCCCCAATTCCCATAGAGGCATAAACTTGCGTAGAGTAGCTCTTATCGGCTCGACGCTCAATCTCAGCCTGAACATCCTGAGCAGTCGACAGCAACAACCCATCCTGCGCCCAAAAGATATTTCTTCTGTGCCCAATGATAGACGATCCACTACCTACAGCACCCGTCGTAGTAGAGGCAGACAACGCATCCACTTGAGCCAACAAACGCTCCGTGCGGTCAAACTCAAAGCCCATATAGGTGTTGATCTCACCTTGAACAAGTGCTCTGACAGTGTTGAAATCAGCACTGGTCACCTCAGTAATACCAAGCAAATCATCAAACCCCTGGGCTGTCATCACCCCATAGCGCTTGATCGACTTGTCCACGTCCTGCTTATCCAGCATCTTCTTGATGTTACGCAAAAATTGTACGTTCGCGCCCGACAACCCACTGCCGTTCCAAGCCGCAATCTTTTGGCTGTTAGGATGGGCCACAGTCTGCGTTCCCTCTTCCCCGCCATAGGCCAAGCCATCGGCGGCTGCAATAATGGCGTCATCCTTAGCCCTACCAAAAGCCCACATGGCGGCCATTGCGTAGTCTCCGGCAGGATCCATCATCATACGACGCAAATCCTCTTTATCAATCAAATCAGCCCACTCATAGTCCACCAACGAGACGGCTCGTCTAGAGTGGGGAGTGTCGATCTGAGGAGTGTCAGAATGACGAGTGGTCTTTGGAACAGCCGCAACAGCACCCAAACGATCGAAAAACTGACGCTTTCCAGTTTGAGTCTCTTTGCGAACCTTGTCCTGTAGAACAGAACCCTTTTGCTGGGATAAATGAAAAACTTCTGACCTGTACTGCTGTACAAAGGCCGTGGTAATCTCTGTAGACATACCTTGTGTCCTCTCTTTCGTAAAGTTAAAGTAAAAAACAATAAATCTTGTTTCGCTTTAACTGAACTCCCCGAAAAGGACTCGGATTCAGTATGCAAAAAGAGAGGATCTTAAAAAGCGATGAAAAAGACTGCCCCCTCTTGACCCATATGGTCGGCAAAAAGGGGGATTATGTCAATAAGATATTAGTCCGGAAACGCCACTTTATAAAGGTCGGCCACCTCTTTTTTGGCTGCCTCGTGGTTGGGATGAGACCGCATCCGGTAGGGATGATTCATGTCCCCTTGAATAGCGCGAGCCTTCTCAAGAGCCTGCTCAGGAGTTACGCTGGTAAACTGCCCAGCACCCGCACCCACAAACACGTCCTCCGAAAAGAAGCCCGCAGCCTTGTTCAAGAGCTTAATAAAAGCCGCAGACTTACCCACACCAAGGTCCATAATCTCCTGGCGCTCCGCCTCATCCGGAATTAAATGCTTTAAAGCAATCCGGCTCTTTGCTACATTGTCCGTATAGGCCTCGCCCCACTCACGCTTAAGCTTCTCCACATTCTCCGTCAAATACGCCTTGTCCTCAGCTAAACTACTCTCAGCGGCCTCCTTGGCAAAATCCGAATACCACTTGGCCAATGCCTCAGCCTGCTTAGGCAAAACTCCCGTCCGGTGGGCCTGCTCCCGAAACTTACCCACAAACTCGTCCGTCAACTCAGCACCCTCAAGATTGAGATTGTACTCGTCCACCTTCTCAGGCACCCCGAGCTTTCTGAAAAGCTGACCCCAATCCTCATCGGTCGCATGCTTGTCAGGGACCGCAATCTTGTCCTTGCCCAAAGACCGCTGCGCATGAGTGTAGCTCTTCACCAGTCCCTCAAGACTCGTGATCGACTGCAAAGTCGAATCCCCACGCAACTCCTCCGGCAAAGACTGCTTCAACTGATCCCAACTTAAATTAGTCCCACTCGTGCTCTCAGCTGCTGTCTCTTTGGTGGAAGTCTGTGTGCCCCCAGACGCTGCCTCTTGAGAGGTCTCAGTACTCTCCCCCTCTAAAATATCAGACATCTAAATCCTCCTCATTTATGGTGAGCATCTCCCGAAGCTCCTCCAAATTAATCCGCAACTTTTGCAAAATAAAAAGCACGACGTTTCTCGCCCCCTCGTTAAAAGCGGTCGAATACGCATCTCCCTCCACATGAGAAGTCTTCAACATATACGTGCGTACCAAGTGCTCAAGCACACGCTTGCCGTCTTCAGTGGCAAACACATGCTTGTACGACTTCACTAAACTCAATACCTTTTCCTCTGACACCGCTCGCCTCTCTTTACTGGGTAACCAAGGGCGACACCTTGTTCAACTGGTCCGCCTGATCCATCGATTGCTGTTGCTGCAAAGCCTGCTCCTGAGCCTCTTGACGAGCGTCACGGATGGCTTCCACCTCGTCCCTACTCCTAAGCACCCGCTGAGGTGCCCCGTAAGTCCGCCAATTCTCCTTAACTATCTCATCCACATTAATCAAGTCAACACCACTTGGGTCCTGGGCCAAAAAGGGCTCAGATGCCTGATACGCCCTCAACAAATTCTCCCCCTCACTCGTACGCTGGGCCCGAGCAATCGCCGACGAATACCGAACCCCTAAATCCCGACCCTGCAACGCCTCAGGGGGCTCACCAATCATGTCCTTAATCACCATAATGTCAAACAACCGCTCCACCAAAGGACGCAAAAACTCATGGTGCTGACGACCCACCACAGGACCCATAAACCTGTTGCGCTCCTCCAAACGACGCTCCACCTCAGTGGCTGTCATCTGAGGACCACCTGTGTTCATCATCAACTGATCGACAAAAAAACTGTCCCTAACCCGAGACTGACGATCCCTGGTTAACTCCACACCTAAATCAATCCTGGTGTCGTTAAACACAGGTTGCGCACGGTCCTGAGACCCCGCACGGTAATACAAAAAACCCCCCGGCTTCATCTGACGAGGCTTAATAAACCCATCATCAGGCAACTGTATCATCGGATCAACCGTCTTCTGAGCCCCCTTCAACACAGCCTTCGTCATCGCATTGACCGTCTTGATCTCAGGCAAAGCATTCATCCCAGGACTCCTACCATAGGTCTCCCCACTCACCTTCGTCCAACGACTCACCAAATAGGGAAATGTCCTGTACCCGCCCTCACGCAAAATCTTCTTGTCCGAATTCGTAATCAACATGTACTGAGACAAAAAAGGCTGGCTTCGATTCGCCCTAAAATCAGACCTGTATACAGAATGCAACAACTCAAACTTCTTGCGCTCACCCTGCTTATAGGCCTTGGCCACATCACGGCTGATCTTAGACTCAAGCTCCGACTCACTGGCCTCAGAAAGCTCCGGGAAAAACTCCGCCACAATCTGACGCGCATCCCACTCAAACTTCCTATGAACCTCCTCAATAACACCTAAATTGTTCTCGGCAATATACACCTCAGATAAATGAATCAC
>SKOF01000437.1 GCA_007120155.1 Thioalkalivibrio sp.
CATCTGCAGGGCGCGCTCCGGGGAGACCACGCCGACACCCACGGTACGCTGCTTCCAGATGCGGTTGTCGGTGAGCAGGGTTTCGTACTCATCCACGCAGCGCGGGAAGCGCTCCGTAAAGGCCTCGATGAAATCCAGCAGGGAGCCCTGGCGGATCTCGTTCAGGGCATCCACTTCCTTCTGGCTCTTGAAACGCGAGGTCTGGTAACGGGGCATGCTGCCCGGAAGGTCGCGGGCCACGCCGCCGGGCCGGTAGTAGGTGGCGTGCATGCGCGCTCCACTGACGGCCTCGTAACAGTCCATCAGATCCTCACGTTCGCGAAACGCGTAGATGAAGATTGTCATGGCGCCGATGTCGAGGCCATGGGCGCCGAGCCACAGCAGGTGATTGAGGATGCGGGTGATCTCGTCGAACAACACCCGGATGTACTGGGCGCGCACCGGCGGCTCGATCCCCAGAAGCTTCTCCATGGCCAGCACATAGCCGTGCTCATTGCACATCATGGACACATAGTCGAGCCGGTCCATGTAGCCGATGCTCTGGTTGTAGGGCTTGCTCTCCGCGAGCTTCTCGGTGCCGCGATGCAGCAGTCCGATGTGCGGGTCGGCGCGCTGCAACACCTCGCCGTCCAGCTCCAGCACCAGACGCAGCACACCATGGGCGGCCGGATGCTGGGGGCCGAAGTTCAGGGTGTAGTTGCGGATCTCAGGCATCGGCGGGTTTCTCCTCGCCCGATTCGTCCATATAGCGGTGATCATCCCGGATCACCTTGGGCACCAGCACGCGCGGTTCAATGGTCACGGGCTGATAGATGACACGGGCCTGCTCGGGGTCGTAACGCATCTCCACGTGGCCGACGAGCGGGAAATCCTTGCGGAAGGGATGGCCCACGAAGCCATAGTCAGTGAGGATGCGGCGCAGGTCCGGGTGGCCCTCGAACATGATGCCGAACAGGTCGAAGGCCTCGCGCTCGTACCAGTTGGCCGAGGTCCAGATCCCGGTCACCGAGGGCACCACCGGGAACTCGTCGTCCTCGCAGAACACCCGCACCCGCAGGCGCTGGTTGAGGCTCACTGACAGCAGGTGATAGGCGACGGCGAAGCGCGGCCCCTCGCGCCCGCCCCTGTCGGGCGCGTCGTCGAACGTGAAGCGCCCGAAGGTGGCCCTCTCCACACCGCGGCTGAAGCCCTCGCTGGAGGACGCCTCCGTGGACCACTCGGCGACGCCGTACTCCAGATAATCCACGCCGCAGACATCCACCAGCATCTCGAATCTGAGGCCCTCGTCGTCGCGCAGCCCCTCGGCGACCCTGAGAAGGTCGGCCGCGGCCACCTTGAGAGTCAGTTCACCATTGGCCCGACACAGCTTGCCGTCGGCAGGCTTGAAGTGTTCCTGCAGGCGCGCGGCCAGTCTGTCGAGTCGATCCGTCATGGTACGAAACCGCCGTGGGACAGGGGTTAACGGGCAATGGTGTTGGTTCGGCGAATCTTGTTCTGCAACTGCAGGATACCGTAGAGCAGCGCCTCCGCTGTGGGCGGACAACCGGGCACGTAGATATCCACCGGCACAATACGATCGCAGCCGCGAACCACCGCGTAGGAATAGTGGTAGTAGCCGCCACCGTTGGCGCAGGAACCCATGGAGATCACCCATCGGGGTTCGGCCATCTGGTCGTAGACCTTGCGCAGCGCCGGCGCCATCTTGTTGACCAGGGTACCGGCGACGATCATCAGATCGGACTGGCGCGGGCTGGGCCGAAAGACGACGCCGAAGCGGTCCAGATCGTAGCGGGACGCACCGGCGTGCATCATCTCCACCGCGCAGCAGGCCAGGCCGAAGGTCACGGGCCAGAGCGAGCCGGTACGGGCCCAATTGATGACCTTGTCGGCAGAGGTGGTGACAAACCCCTTCTCAAGGACGCCTTCTATTCCCATTCCAGTGCCCCCTTCTTCCATTCGTAGATGAAGCCGATCACCAGGATCCCCAGGAACAGGGCCATGGCGAGCAGACCGAACAGGCCGATATCCTCGAGCACCACGGCCCAGGGGAACAGGAAGGCAATCTCGAGATCGAAGATGATGAACAGGATGGCGACCAGGTAATACCTGACGTCGAACTTCATGCGGGAGTCCTCAAAGGCCTCGAAACCGCATTCGTAGGGAGAGTTCTTGGCGCTGTCAGGGCGATGGGGGCCCACCGCCATCCCCAGCAGGAGAGGAATCACACCGACGAGCAGACCCACACCGATGAAGATGAGGATTGGCAGATAGTTTTCCAGCATGCTGTCGCTCCCTCCGCCACGCGTTTATCACGGTACAGCGGGATTCGGCTGTTGCATCCAACCGGTCTGCCCGGCGGATCGTCCCTAATATCTCGCGATCCGGACGACTGCCCCCGGATCCATGCATCCCTCCGCCGTCAACTCGGGCGCCGGATTGTCCACCCGTCGGCAGGGCTCGTGGACCGGGGCCCGAAACCGGCGCGCGGGAAAAATGGTGCAGATGGTCGGACTCGAACCGACACGGCTTTCGCCACCGCCCCCTCAAGACGGCGTGTCTACCAATTCCACCACATCTGCGGCTGGTTTTTCGACTCAGCGCGGCACATCCACCGGCCCGTCCGTTTCCTCGTCCACCGGGCGCTCCACGGGTACCGGACGCTGCTCCTCGATCACCTGAGGGGCCGGAGTCATCATGTCGATCACGCTGGTCGGAGTCGGCTGATTGGACACCATGTAGGCCAGGCCCAGGCTGTTCGCGAAGAAAAATGCCGCCAGCACTGCGGTGGCGCGACTGAGGAAATTGGCGGAACCTCGGGCACCGAAGACCGTCGAGGAGGCACCGCTTCCGAAGGCGGCGCCGGCATCGGCCCCCTTGCCGTGCTGGATCAGCACCAGCGCGATCAGGCCGAGGGCCAAGACTACCTGCACCACCAGTAAAATGCCATACAACATAGAGTTAGTCCGCCGGAACGGCTGCCCGGCAAATTGCCATGAAATCCGCGGCCTTCAGGGAGGCGCCGCCGATCAGGCCTCCGTCGATATCGGGCTGCGAGAACAGTTCCGCCGCATTGTCCGCCTTGACGCTTCCGCCGTAGAGGATACGCAACCCCTCCGCAACGCCGGCGTCGCGCTCGGCCACGCGGGAACGGATGAAGGCGTGCACTGCCTGGGCCTGTCCGGGGGTGGCGGTCTTGCCGGTGCCGATCGCCCAGACGGGCTCGTAGGCAACCACGGAATCCTTGAAGGATTCGACGCCCTCCAGATCCATGACCGCATCCAGCTGACGGGCCACCACCTGTTCGGTGACACCGGACTCGCGCTCCTCCAGCAGTTCACCCACGCACAGGATGGGCTTGAGCCCATAGCGCCGGGCAGCGGCGAACTTGCGGGCAGTGAAGGCGTCGTCCTCGGCGTAAAGGCTGCGGCGCTCGGAGTGCCCGACGATGACGTAACGGCAACCCACATCCTTGAGCATCTCGCCCGAGACCTCGCCGGTATACGCGCCGGAATCCTGGTCGGAGACGTCCTGCGCACCCAGGCCGACGGCCGATCCGTCCACCAGGCCGGCGACCTGAGGCAGATAAACGTACGGGGGACAGACCACCACTTCGGCCTCGACCGGCGAAGACAGGGCTTCACGCACCTCGGCCAAGAGGCTCTCATTGGCCTTCCTGGAGCCATTCATCTTCCAGTTTCCGGCCACCATCGGCTGACGCATGCCTTGTCCCCCGTTACGTTTCGCAGTCTGAGCAAAGCGCGCAAGCTTAACTCTCGGGACCCGATAAATCAATTTCGCGGGCGTGTAAACGGGGTTTGCCCGTGCATTTTTCGAAGGGATGCCCGAGGTCTATCACCGGGCCGCACTCCGCACCGCTTCCGCGATGCCGCGGGCGATCTCCTGAACCTGGCGCGGATCGCGGCCCTCAACCATGACCCGCACCAACGGCTCGGTCCCGGAAGGACGCAGGAGCACACGTCCCTGATCACCCAGCAGGCGCTCTGCAGCGCGCACCGAAGCGACCACCCCATCCGCCCCGATCACCCCGTTGCGATCCACCTCGCCGCCCAAGGGCACATTGACGAGGGTCTGGGGAAACCGGGTCATGACACGGCGCAACCCGGAGAGTGCCTGACCGGTCCTGCGCATGATATGCAGGACCTGTAGCGCCGACACGACACCATCCCCCGTCGTGGTTCGATCCAGGCACAGAATGTGCCCCGAGGACTCTCCACCCAGGGTCCACCCCTCCGCATGCAGCATCTCCATCACGTAGCGGTCACCCACCGCGGCACGCCTGAATGGAATCCCCTGCTCGCCCAGGGCCAGTTCAAGCCCGAGATTGCTCATGAGGGTGCCGACGACGCCGCCGTTCAACACCCCGTCCCGGGCACGGCCGAGGGCGATGATGCAAAGGGCCTCGTCCCCGTCCACCACCCCGCCCTGCTCGTCCACCAGGATCACGCGATCACCGTCCCCGTCCAGGGCAATGCCCACGTCCGCCTGGTGATCGAGTACCGCGGCACGCAGGTTGTCCGGGTGCAGGGAACCGGCGTCCTCGTTGATGTTGAACCCGTCTGGCTGATCACCGATGGCCACCACCTCCGCCCCGAGTTCCTCGAACACGCTGGGGGCTACCGCATAACTCGCTCCGTGGGCGCAATCCACCACCACCTTCATGCCGTGGAAGGCGGTCCCGGAGGGAATGGTGCTCTTGCAGAACTCGATATAGCGGCCCGGGGCATCGTGTATCCGTTCCGCCTTGCCGATTTGCGCGGAATCCACCGTCTCGATGGGGCGCTCCAGTTCCGCCTCGATGGCCAGTTCCACGTCGTCCGGCAGTTTCGTCCCTTCCGAGGAGAAGAACTTGAAGCCGTTGTCGAAGTACGGATTGTGGGAGGCGCTGATGACGATGCCGGCGGCGGCGCGAAACGTCCGTGTCAGGTACGCCACGGCCGGTGTGGGCATGGGCCCCAGGAGACGGATATCCGCCCCGGCCGCCGACAGGCCCGCCTCCAGGGCGGACTCGAACATGTAACCGGACACCCGGGTGTCCTTGCCGATGATCACGGGCCCCTGGCCGCCGGGCACCAGCACCCTGCCCGCCGCCCACCCGAGCCGGAGCGCGAAATCCGGGGTCATGGGGACACGGCCCACCCGACCGCGCATGCCGTCAGTACCGAAATAGCGTCGTTCCACCCCATGTACCTCCCTTTCGGATCACACCCCTGACCGGTGGCCGGGATACCCCGGATTCTACCGCATGAGGCGCCCGGACAAGGCTCTCCCCCGCCTGCGGGGGCACGGCCGGCCGGGGGGGTTGCGGGTACCGGACACCGCCCGCCACCGTCCCGGAGACAGGCACAGGGTCCGGAAGTGGATGCAGACGCGCCAACATTTCCAGCGATCCGCGACTCATGCCCCTGCGTCGTTGGTCACGCCCGTTCGGTTGCGCGCAGACAAAAAAGGCCGCCCGGAGGCGGCCTTAGTTTTCGGCAGGGCGGGGCCCGCGTCAGTGCTGGCCCGCCGGCCCGCCGATGATACCTCCCTCGGGCGGTTTTTCCTCGGCGGGGGCGCCGCCACCGGCGGGCGGCTCGTCGTCGCTCCAGTCCATGGGCGGACGCGGCGTCCTGCCCTCCATGATGTCGTTGATCTGATCCACGTCGATGGTCTCGTACTTCATCAGCGCATCGGCCATGGTGTGAAGCCTGTCCATGTTCTGCTCTAGGATCTTCCTGGCCCTGTCGTAACTCGAGTCGATCACGCGGCGGATTTCCTCATCGATGGCGTGGGCGGTCTCGTCGGACATCTGCTTGTGCTGTGTCACCTGACGGCCCAGAAACACCTCGCCCTCGTCCTCACCATACGACAGCGGCCCCAGGCGGTCGGACAGGCCCCACTTGGTGACCATGTTGCGGGCAATGGCGGTGGCCCGCTCGATATCGTTCGACGCGCCGGTGGTCACCTTGTCGTGCCCGAAGATGATCTCCTCGGCGATTCGTCCGCCGAACAGGGAGCAGATCTGGCTCTCCAGCCGCGTCTTGCTGTGGCTGTAGCGGTCCTCCTCGGGAAGGAACATGGTCACACCCAGTGCCCGGCCACGCGGGATGATGCTCACCTTGTAAACCGGATCGTGCTCGGGCACCAGGCGTCCGACAATGGCGTGCCCCGCCTCATGGTAGGCGGTCAGCTTCTTCTCCGCATCGCTCATGACCATGGACTTGCGCTCGGCGCCCATCATGATCTTGTCCTTGGCACGCTCGAAATCGCTCATGTCCACCAGGCGCTTGTTGCCCCGGGCGGCGAACAGCGCCGCCTCGTTGACCAGGTTGGCCAGATCGGCCCCTGAGAAACCGGGGGTGCCGCGGGCGATAAAGTCCGCACGCACGTTCTCGGCCACGGGGACCTTGCGCATGTGCACCTTGAGAATCTGTTCGCGTCCGCGTACGTCGGGCAGCGGCACCACCACCTGGCGGTCGAAACGGCCAGGGCGCAGCAGTGCCGGATCGAGCACGTCGGGGCGGTTGGTGGCGGCGATAATGATCACGCCTTCCGTACCCTCGAAGCCGTCCATCTCCACCAGCAACTGGTTAAGGGTCTGCTCGCGCTCATCGTGGCCGCCGCCCAGACCCGCGCCTCGGTGGCGACCCACCGCGTCGATCTCGTCGATGAAGATGATGCAGGGGGCATGCTTCTTGCCCTGCTCGAACATGTCGCGCACACGGCTCGCGCCGACGCCCACGAACATCTCCACGAAATCGGAGCCGGAGATGCTGAAGAACGGCACCTTGGCCTCGCCGGCGATGGCCTTGGCCAGCAGGGTCTTGCCGGTACCGGGCGAGCCCACCATGAGCACGCCGCGGGGAATCTTGCCGCCCAGTTTCTGGAACTTGGTGGGATCACGCAGGAACTCCACCAGTTCCGCCACCTCGTCCTTGGCCTCGTCGCAGCCGGCCACGTCGGCGAAGGTGACCTTGACCTGGTCCTCGCTCATCATCTTGGCCTTGCTCTTGCCGAAGGACATGGCACCGCGACCGCCGGCTCCACCCTGCATCTGGCGCATGAAGTAGATCCACACCCCGATCAGCAGCAGCATGGGGAACCAGCTGATGAGGATATCCATCAGCAGGGAGCGGCGTTGAGGCTCCTGGGCGCGGATCTCCACATTATTGGCAAGTAGATCGCCGATCAGGCCCGGGTCATTGGGGCTGTAGGTGGTGAACTTCTCACCATTGAGCGTGGTGCCTTCGATGGTGTTGTCCTCGATGTACACGCTCTGGATCCGCCCCCCTTTCACCTCGCTGATGAATTCCGAATAGGACAGCGATTGCGGCTGGGCGGTGCGCGGGCTGAAGTTGTTGAAAACGGACATCAGCACGATGGCGATGACCGCCCAGATAATCAGGTTTTTGACCAAGTCGTTCAACGCGACACCTCAAGTGATTCGTCGTGCACCCTGTCCGTGTGCTGCATCATGCCGTGAGGTTCGATCCGAACCCCGGAAAAAACGACACAGTTCGCTAGGACCTTACACCAGTTTGCGGCCCCGGGCCACCGCATACACCTCACGGGAGCGGGGTCTTGAGGCCTTGGGCTTTCGTATGCTGACCTTATCGAAGTCGCCGCGCAGATTCCGGACGTAATCGTCGAATTCGGTGCCCTGGAAGAGTTTGACCAGAAAATCCCCGCCCGGTTTCAGCACCGTACGGGCCAGGTCCGCGGCGAGTTCGGCCAGATACATGGCGCGGGGCTGATCCACGGCGTCCACACCACTTATGTTGGGGGCCATATCCGACATCACAAGGTCCGCCCCGCCCTCACCCAGAATCGAAAGGAGTGTCTCAAGCACCTCGGGCTCCCGAAAGTCCCCTTCGAGCACGGTCACACCCGGGATGGGCTCCATGGGCAGGATGTCGCTCGCCACTACGCGGCCCTTTCTGCCCACCAGTTCGGCGGCATACTGGGCCCAACCCCCCGGGGCCGCGCCCAGGTCCACCACCGTCATCCCCGGGCGCAGGAGACGGTCTTTCGCCTGAATCTCCTGGAGCTTGTACACGGCGCGGGAGCGATAGCCCTCCTGCTGGGCCCGTTTGACGAACTCGTCGTCAAAATGCTCCTTGAGCCAGCGGTGGCTGGTCTTGCTTCTGGCCATGGGGTTGGTCCCGGGTCGTTTCAGTACCGACGGACTTGTGCCGTTTCGTGATCGTGTCCAGCGTCAAGGCCAGGGGCGTTTCGATGGATGCCGATGGAGCGGCGCCCCATGAACGCGCCTTCAACCCGTGCTAAGCTCGCGCTTCCAGCGACAGCCCGACGAATCCATGGCCCTCTCCGACCAGCAGCGCAAACGACTCCGCACCCTGGCCCATCCCCGCAAACCCATCGTCACCGTGGGGCAGAAGGGGCTCACCGGCAACGTACTCGAGGAGATCCAGCTGGCACTCGGCCACCACGAACTGGTGAAGGTCAAGGTCAATGTCGCGGACCGTGACAGCCGCGATGCCGCGGTGCAGCGGATCTGCGATCATACCGGCGCCGATCTCGTCCAGCGCATCGGTTTCATTGCGACCCTGTTCCGCCCCAATCCGAACAAGAGCGATCAAGACAAAATCAAGGTCTGAAGAGACCGGGGGGGAGGCGGCGGCATCGTGAACCCGGGCGGGTGAATCGAACCCTCGCCTTCCCTCCTGCACCTGCCCTTCTATATGTACCTGACGGCCACGATCTCGTAATCCCTGTCACCGCCCGGGGCCTTGACGGTGACCACTTCCCCCTCCTCCTTGCCGATGAGGGCACGCGCGATGGGGGAATTGATGGAGATCATGCCCTGCTTGATGTCCGCCTCGTCGTCACCGACGATCTGATAGGTTACCTCGGCACCCGTATCCTCGTCCGTCAGGTCCACCGTGGCGCCGAACACCACCTTGCCACCGGCATTGAGATTCGTGACATCGATGATCTGGGCATTGGAGAGCTTGCTCTCGATCTCCTTGATACGCCCTTCGATGAAACCCTGCTCCTCGCGGGCGGCATGATACTCGGCGTTCTCCTTCAGGTCGCCGTGTTCACGAGCCTCGGCGATGGCGGCGATGACGCGCGGCCGCTCTTCGGTCTTGAGCCGCTGCAACTCGGCCTTGAGCTTGCTCGCACCGTTGACGGTCAGCGGGGTCTTGCTCATCGCTGGAGCTCCTTGTGCATGTCCTGCAGGCGATACACCTGTTCGTGGTCCAGATACCCCAGGGCCGCGACGGTGGCCAGCGATCCCGCCAGAGTGGTGGTATAGCTGACCTTGTGCTGCAGGGCCTCGCGGCGGATGGTGAAGGAATCCGCGATCGCCTGCCGGCCCTCAGTGGTGTTGATGATCAGGCTGATCTCGTCATTCTTGATCATGTCCACGATATGCGGGCGGCCCTCGGTGACCTTGTTCACCTGCTCGCACTGGATACCGGCGGCCTCGAGCACCGCCTGGGTACCCCGGGTGGCGATCACCTGGAAGCCCTGCTTGACCAGTTCGCGGCCCACCTCGGCCACGCCCTGCTTGTCGGCATCGCGCACACTGACGAAGGCCTTGCCGCGCATGGGCAGATTCACTCCCGCCCCCAGCTGGCTCTTGGCGAAGGCCTCGGCGAAGCTCCGGCCCATGCCCATCACCTCGCCGGTGGATTTCATTTCGGGACCCAGGATGGTATCCACGCCCCGGAACTTGATGAAGGGAAACACCGCCTCTTTCACCGAGTAGTAATCCGGTATCACCTCGTCACCGATGCCTTGGTCCTTAAGACTGCGACCGGCCATGCAGCGCGCGGCGATCTTGGCAAGCGGCAGACCGATGGCCTTTGAGACAAAGGGCACGGTACGCGAGGCACGCGGATTGACCTCCAGCACGTAGATCCTGTCGCCCTGCACCGCAAACTGTGTGTTCATCAGGCCCACGACCTTCAGGCCGAAGGCCATCTTGCGGACCTGCTCACGCAGTTCTTTCTGAACCTCCGCGCCCAATGAATAGGGCGGCAGGGAGCAGGCGGAATCACCCGAGTGCACGCCGGCCTGCTCGATGTGCTGCATGACGCCGCCGATGAACACTTCCTCACCGTCGCAGATGGCGTCCACATCCACCTCCACGGCATCATCAAGAAAGCGATCCAGCAGCACAGGGGCGTCGTTGGAGACCTGCACGGCGTCGCGCATGTAGCGGCGCAGATCCTCCTCGTTGTAGACGATCTCCATGGCGCGGCCGCCCAGCACGTAGGACGGACGCACCACCACCGGATAACCGATCTCCTCGGCCTTGCTGATGGCGTCTTCGACACTGCGGGCCGTGCGGTTCGGCGGCTGGACCAGTTCCAGCCTGTCGATCAGCTGCTGGAAGCGCTCCCGGTCCTCGGCGAGGTCGATGGAATCGGGTGTCGTGCCGATGATGGGCACTCCAGCGGCCTCCAGGTCCCGGGCAAGCTTGAGTGGCGTCTGCCCGCCGTACTGCACGATCACGCCCTTGGGCTTCTCGACCTCGACGATCTCGAGCACATCCTCCAGGGTGAGCGGCTCGAAGTAGAGGCGGTCGGAGGTATCGTAGTCGGTAGATACCGTCTCGGGATTGCAGTTGACCATGATGGTCTCATAGCCATCCTCGCGCATGGCGAGCGCGGCATGCACGCAGCAGTAATCGAACTCGATACCCTGGCCGATGCGGTTGGGCCCGCCGCCGAGCACCATGATCTTCTCGCGGTCCGAGGGCGAGGCCTCGCACTCCTCGTCGTAGCTGGAATACTGGTAGGCGGTGCCGGATGCGAACTCCGCGGCACAGGTGTCCACCCGCTTGTAGACCGGACGCACGCCCAGTTCGTGTCGATACTGGCGCACCTCCTTCTCGGTATCGTCGAGCAGCCGCGCCAGCCGACGATCGGAAAAACCGCGCCGTTTCAGATCGAACAGCGTGTCGCGGTCGAGATCCCTGATGTCCTTGCCCCTGAGATCCTGCTCCAGGAAGATCAGTTCATTGATCTGGGCCAGGAACCAGCGATCGATGCAGGTCAACTCGTATACCTGTTCGATGCTGAACCCGAGCCGGAAGGCTTCGGCCACATAGAAGATGCGATCCGGCCCGTTGGCCACCAGCTCGCGACGGACGATGGCTTCGGCATCCGGGTCACCATGAATCAACTGCTCGTTGAGACCGTCGTTGCCGGTCTCCAGCCCGCGCAGGGCCTTCTGGAAGGACTCCTGGAAGCAGCGGCCGATGGCCATCACTTCACCCACGGATTTCATCTGGGTGGTGAGCCTGGCCTCCGCCTGGGGAAACTTCTCGAAGGTGAAGCGCGGGATCTTGGTGACCACGTAATCGATGGACGGCTCGAACGACGCCGGTGTCACGCCGCCGGTGATCTCGTTGCGCAGTTCGTCCAGCGTGTAACCCACGGCGAGCTTCGCCGCCACCTTGGCGATGGGAAAACCGGTGGCCTTGGAGGCGAGCGCAGAGGAGCGCGACACGCGGGGGTTCATCTCGATCACCACCAGGCGGCCGTCTTCCGGATTCACGGCGAACTGAACGTTGGAGCCGCCGGTGTCGACGCCGATCTTGCGCAGCACCGCGACGGAGGCATTGCGCATGATCTGGTATTCCTTGTCGGTGAGCGTCTGGGCCGGCGCCACGGTGATGGAGTCACCCGTGTGGATGCCCATGGGATCCAGGTTCTCGATGGAGCAGATGATGATGCAGTTGTCCGCCTTGTCGCGGACGACCTCCATCTCGAACTCCTTCCAGCCCAGCACGGACTCCTCCACCTGAACCTCGTTGGTGGGGGAAAGGTCCAGGCCGCGCTTGACGATCTCCTCGTATTCCTCGCGGTTATAGGCGATGCCGCCGCCGCTGCCACCCATGGTGAACGACGGCCGGATGATCACCGGAAAACCGATCTTCGGCTGGGCCTCCTGGGCCTCCTCCCACGAGTTGACCATGTAGGCGACCGGCGATTCGAGGCCGATCTCCGACATCGCCTCGCGGAAGCGCTCCCGGTCCTCGGCCATGTCGATGGCGTCCTCGCTGGCGCCGATCAGCTCCACGCCGTGCTTCTCCAGAACGCCGTGCCTGGCGAGGTCCAGCGCACAGTTGAGCGCAGTCTGCCCGCCCATGGTCGGCAGTACCGCGTCGGGCTTCTCGCGCTCGATGATGCGCGCGACGGTCTTCCATTCCACCGGTTCGATGTAGATGGCATCCGCCATCTCCGGATCGGTCATGATGGTGGCCGGATTCGAGTTCACCAGGATGACCCGGTAACCCTCCTCACCCAGCGCCTTGCAGGCCTGGGCCCCGGAGTAATCGAACTCGCAGGCCTGACCGATGACGATGGGCCCGGCGCCGATGATGAGAATGCTGTTGATGTCTGTACGTTTTGGCATGGTTTTTATGTAAGGCGTGAAGGGCAGGCGATAGGGGCGCTAAGGCAGGGAGTGCATCTCACTCCTGTCCCCTTACCCCTCACCCCTTTCCATCAATTCAACGAAACGGTCGAACAGCG
>SKOF01000040.1 GCA_007120155.1 Thioalkalivibrio sp.
TGACCGCAGAGGTTAGAAGCGACGGAGAGGATGCCGAGAAAAATGTTTCCGGTGTAGGGATTTTATATGACGAATGGGCAGAGCTTTGGCCCGGGTATAAGGAGCGCATTTTGAGGGGTGCCGTAAAGCATGACAAAGTCGTTAAAAGTTTTGTCAACCATGACCCTAACAGAGTTCTTTCTACTACCAAGAGTAAGCCCGCACTTGAATTAAACGATACCGACAAGGGGCTTGAATTTATTTCCCCCATTCCCCCTACATCATACGGGAAAGACCTGGAAGTTAATTTGGAGCGGGGGAACGTCAAAGGTTCTTCCTTTGCTTTTTCTGTCCCCGACGATGGCTCCAAGCGATGGGAAGAAGATGGAGTGTATTACCGGGAAATCAAAAAGCTGACTTTATACGAAATTGGCCCGGTAACTGACCCAGCGTATATAAAGACTTCCGCCAACCTAAAGACGGCCGAAGATATTTATAAAGAGTTTCGCGCAGCCGATAGCCAGGAGGCAGAGGCCGCGAATGAACAGCGCAAAGTAAGCCAGGAGGCAGAACAGCGCGCAAGAGAATTAAAACTATTAGAAGCAGAGGTGACTTAATGATGAGCAAATTAATAAGAATGAATTTACAGCTTTTTGCGATGGTTGACATTCAAAAGCTGAAGCGCGAGCTTAAGGGAAAAATTGACGAAGCTCGCGCCCTGCACGTAAAAGCGCAGGAAGAGAGCCGGTCTTTTACCCAGGAAGAAAACACCAAGTATAACGACCTGATGACCGAAATTGACAACCGTAAATCAGAGATTGAGCGTGAAGAAAGATTGCAGCAGGAAGAGATGGGAAGCAGAGAAGAAGAGCGTAAGGGTGACCCTGAAAAACTGGAACATGAGTTTCGTGGCGGCGTTGCTGAGTTTTTGCGGACCGTGCTAACCAACCCCGCAGACGTAAGGCTGCAGGAATACAGGCAGCAGGCCATGGGGGTAGGAGTTATGGGCGGCTTTGCGGTTCCGACCCAGTGGAGCTCCGAAATTCGGCAACTTCAACCGCAAGATGCCGTTGTCCGTCCCAGGGCAACCGTTCTACCCCCCGGAGAGCCACCTGATGCAGCAATTAGCTTCCCGGCACTTGACCAAACCGGTGCTAGGGGTGTTTATTCCGGCGTAACTGTGCAATGGATTGCAGAAGGCGCAGCCAAACCTGAGACTACTTCCCGGTTGCTTGAGGTAACTCTAAGCCCCAACGAAGTAGCTGCCTATATCCCATTAACGGATAAATTGCTCAGGAACTCAGCCACAGCCAGCGTATTGGCAACCACCCTTCTGCGGCGTGCGATTATCGCTGCTGAGGATGTGGCCTTCCTTTCAGGGAACGGCGCCGGCCAACCGCTGGGGATTATCAACCACCCCGCCACAATCCAAGTGGCAAGGACAGGCTTTCCCAGCGTGGCCCCCGGCGATAACTATGTAGACCTGATTAACATGTATAGCCAAGTCATGAAGGACGGGCCGCTGGTGTGGGTTTACAGCCCAACCATGCTGACGCAGCTAATGACTATGACGGACGTTAACGGTAATTTGATTTGGACAACCAGCGCAAGAGAAGGCGAACCCAACAGGCTACTTGGACTCCCAGCCATTGAAAACGAGCGTAACCCTGTCATGGGGCAGCCCGGCGATTTAATGCTTGTGAATTTACAGCATTATCTGATTAAAGATGGCTCAGGTATCTTTGTGTCCGCCAGTGAACACGTGAGGTTCTTGCAGAACCAGACCGTAATCAAAGCCTTCTTCAACGTAGATGGCCAGCCTTGGTTGACCGCTCCCTTGACATTAGAAGATGGCGTAAGCCAGCGGAGCCCGTTTGTCCAATTAACTTAATTTAAGCGGGGGCCAATGGCCCCCTAAATAATTTGTGAGGTGAAATGCAGATGAATAAACGATTGTATGAGATTAACAAAATCGATACCCCGCTGCCTGCTGCCGCATTAGTTGGTGGGGCGGCACAAACAACCAGGGCATATGAGCTCGGGAAGTACAGGAAGGCTTTGTTTAGCGTAAGGCTGAGGAATATAGACACACTCTTGGATGACAACCTGACCTTTGAAGTATTTGAGGCCAGCGATATTGCCGCTGCCACCGCCCAAAACGTCGGAGGTGCCGCTCCTACTCCAACGGTTAACTTTGTAACAGCGGTTGATGCCTGCGTTGCAGATGCAAACATTGTACAGCTTACCCTTGTAACAGTCGGGGCAACAGAAAATGTGACCATTAACGGAGTAACCTTCACCGCTGTTAATGGCCCTACGGTGCTTGCTGACAATGAATTTGACATGAGAGGCGACGACACAGCAGATGCAGTAGAACTGGTTGCATGTATCAACAACGCTCTACCGAACCTTATAGCAACTAGCCTAGCAGGAGCCGTAACCATCCAATCTAGGGAACCGGGTGTAGAAACAATTACCGTAACAGACATAAGTGACAACACTGATATTGTGCCCGTAACCGTTGAAGTTGTTGGAAACATTGAAGTTGACGCTTCCGCACTTAGCGCAGGATTTGATAGAGTATGCGCAAGGATTACCCCGGGAGCAGTTGCCACAGCCATTACTTGTGATATTTCGCTGGTCAGGGGCGCAGGCAGATATGCACCTCCCGGACAGCAAGAAGGCGGAAGCGCTTTTAGATAACTAACCAGGGGCGGGGCAAAACCTGCCCCTTAATTTATAAAAGGAGTTGAAGCACATGGTTTGGAACGCTGTATGGCGGGGGAATCTCCCATGGGCAGGACAAGCACAGGCCAATCAAAACGTATTAGAGATGCACGGTGTAATACTGCCGCAGATAGATTCTTTTGCTGCTACCTCTGCGGGGATAGCGGTAGCCCAAGAACGGGCGATTGTAAAGCCTGACTGTGCGGTTCTTGCCGCAGATGAAGATTTATTCGTTATTGAGGACGGCCCGATTATCGTGACCGAGTTTGTGGGAATTGTGACAACCGAGATTGGTGCAGGGGCATCAACCTGCCAAATTCAAATAGACGTAACCGCCCCAGCAGGAACTGTAAATTTAAGCACGGCGGTTGATATTGACGCGGACGCGGTAGGGACGAGTTATACTTTTACCGCCGCGACCCCCGGAGTATTAACGCCAACTACTGCCGGTGCGATTGACCAGTTACCCAAGAATTACTGGCTGTGCCCTGTAGGGACTATTAAGGCTGCCTTTAGCGCAGACAGGGCTGGTGTTATAGCCTGGTATATGGTTTATAAGCCACTGTCTCCGTTGGCCAACGTCACAATAGCATAAAAAGGGGGCCTAACCGGCCCCTTTTACATTTAAGGTGGTGAAGTAATGGAGAAATACACAGCACGAAAACCCTTCCGTTATGGCGATAAGGTATATTTAACCGGGCAGCCTGTTCCGGTCCTTGAAGAGGATGTCCGTATGCTCCAGGGCCAA
>SKOF01000206.1 GCA_007120155.1 Thioalkalivibrio sp.
AGCTAAACTCCTTAATGGTTTTCCACATGTGGTTTAACAACTTGCTTGGCGGGGAGATAACGGCCCCCAACCGCTTCCCGCGGGAGAAGTTAGCACGACGGTCAGCGTGATACAACACGAGTTAAAAGTAAAGCGTGAGCATTTGAAAATGCCGCGCTTTTCGCTGACCGGTCGAATCAAAGGGATGGGTGGGCCTCCCACGTTTCTCACCCCGGATCGGACACGCCATTCTGTGGCGGCCTCGTCCATCTCCATCCCGTACACTCGATTCGTTCCTCTTGCACATCCACTTGCGCGCCGCGCGCCACCAACGGTTCGCCCCGGCCGCGCCCTGCCCTGGGACATCGTCGAACTTCCTTGCCGGATTGCCGTCGGGGCCGCACGTCATGGGGTGGCCATCGCGACCGTCGGCTGGATGAGCAGGCTGCGCCGGGGGGAGCTTCTTAGAATATATAGTCGATTCTGACATGCCGTCTTGTGTCGTATTTATGTCGCCCCGGATCGTGCTCAATGCCGGCGGAGGCCCTCAGCCCATGCGGCCAGTCACGACGCGCAAACCGACATTAGTTGATCCCCATGGCGAGGTCAAGGGCCGATGTTGCTTTTTTAGCACGGTTCTGTTGCATTTTCGCTACACTCCGCCGGCGACACTGCCGCATCGCGGATCCGGGACTCCAGGCCCTTCATGCGCCGGCGCACCGATTCGGTGATCATGCGGGCCTCCCCGGCGTCGTGGGCCACCCGGGGCTTGATCAGGATCAGCAGTTCCGTGCGCCGCAGGGTGGTGCTGGTGGCCCCGAACAGCGGGCCCACCATGGGCAGGCGGCGCAGGCCGGGCACGCCGCTCTCGTCGCGGCTGTCGGTTTCGCGGATCAGGCCGCCGAGGACGATGGTGTCGCCGCTCTGCACGGCCACGGAACTGCGGATCAGCCGCTGCTGGATGGTGGGGGAATCGATGTTGGAGCTGGTGGTGCTGGACACGTCGTTCACTTCCTGCTCGATCTCCATCTGCACCATGCCGCCGGCATTGACCCGCGGCGTGACTCTCAGGCTGACGCCGGTATCACGGTATTGGATGTTGGTGACCGTCACCGGGGAGTCCGTCACAACACTGGTGGCTTCCGATGAGCGGATGGGCACCTGGTCGCCCACGCGGATCAGGGCCTCCTGGTTGTCCATCACCATCACCGAGGGCGAGGAGAGCACGTTGACCCGGGAATCCTGCGCCAGGGCGCTGAGCACGGCGCGCACCTGGTCGGCGCTGTCGACGATGGAGTAGTTGAAGCCCGGGAAGGTGCGCGAGATGTTCGCGGAATCGGCGAGGATGCCCCGGCCGCGGTAATCACCGAGGCTGTCGGTGAAGAACCACTGCAGGCCGTAGCGCAGCTCGTCGGTGAGCGACACCTCGATGATGGTGGCATCCACCAGCACCTGCAGGGAGGGCACGTCGAGCTGGTCGAGCCCCTGGAGGATCAGGTCGTAGTCGCGCTCGGAGGCCATGATGAGCAGGGCGTTGTTGCTGTCGTCGGCGATGATGCGCACCTCGCCCTCCAGGGCGCCTTCCTGGACATCGTCGTCCCCGCCCATGCTGGCGGCGAAGGTGCCGCCGCCCCCGGTGCGCGGCGCCGGGTTGTCGCCGCCGGGATTGTCGCTGCCGATCTCCACCGCTTCCACGCCCGGGGCCAGTCCGCGTTCGGGCCGCGCGGCCGGCTGCCGGGTGCTGGTCTCGCCCCCGTAGATGTCGGTCAGCAGGCCGGCGACTGCCTCCGCCCGGCCGTGCTGCATGCGGTACACGTGCAGGCGCGCACGATGCACGTCCTGGCGCCGGTCGAGGCGCTTGACCCAGACCTTGGCCTCCTCCAGGTAGCGGGGCTGCGGGGTGACCACCAGCACCGCGTTGAGCCGTTCGATGGGGATCATGTGGAACAGGCCGGCCAGGGGCGATCCGCTGTCCACGGCGATCACGCGCTCCAACTCCGAGACCACCTCGCCCACGTCCGCGTGGTTGAGGGTGTAGAGCGCCACGGACATGCCCGCGAGCCAGTCCACGTCGAAGATGTCGATGGTCTCCTGCCAGCGGGACAACTCACGCCGCGAGCCGGCCAGGATCAAGAGGTTGCGCGCCGGGTCCACCCGCACCACGGCGTCGGGGGTGAGAAACGGCTCCAGGATGGTGAGCATCTCCGCCACCCCGATGTACTCCAGCGGCACGATGCGCACGTTCAGGCCGGGGCCTCCGGGACCGGTGCGCGGCACGCCGGTGCCCCGCAGCGCCCCTTCCCGGGGCAGCACCCGGTAGAGGCCGTCGTCACCGGTCACCAGGGTGGCGCCGTTGAGCCGCAGCAGGCTCTCCAGGGTGGGCAGCAGGTCCTCGCGCGGCAGGGGGCTGGAGGTCTGCATGGTGACGTTGCCGGAGACCCCCGGATCCACCACGTAGTTCTCCTCCAGGAGCTTGCCGAGGATGAAGTGCACCACTTCCTGGAGGTCCGCCCCCTCGAAGTTGAGGGTGATGTCGCCGGTGCGCCGATCCACCTGCACGGCGCGCGCGGCACGCTCGGCGTCGAAGAACACGCCGGTGCCGGGGTAGAT
The DNA here is from genome assembly GCA_007120155.1 of Thioalkalivibrio sp. Lineage (GTDB taxonomy): Bacteria > Pseudomonadota > Gammaproteobacteria > Ectothiorhodospirales > Ectothiorhodospiraceae > Thioalkalivibrio_A. Next base: position 2,590 of record SKOF01000206.1, read on the forward strand.
CTCGACGGATTTGGCATCGGTGTCCCGGGCGTCGGCGTCCACGAGCCGTTCGTCCGCCGGGGCGGTGGGGATCGGCGCCGGCTCATCCTCCGGCGTGCCGATCTCGATCCACAGGGATTCGTCGCGGGGGCGGTCCAGGGCGGCGCAGGCACCGAGCGCGAATGCCAGTGTCAGCACCAGGGCCGTCCTGAGCATGCCAGAGAGGGGGTAAACCCGGGTCCGGGAGGGTACGCGTCCTGCTGGGGGTGCGTTCATGGATTCTCGCTGCTGGGGTTCGACCGGGGCCTCGGACGCGTCCGCAAACCCGTACCGGTATGTACATGAATCCGTACTTCGCGCGCAAGTATAACGACTGGCGGCGCCATGCACGAGAGCCCGGCTTCGCTTTTCCCCGCGCCCGCCCCGCCGCAGCAGCCTCACTGCTCCCGTAGGCCGGATAAGGCGCAGCCGCATCCGGCATGGGCGGGCCAAGGCATGGCGGATGCGCTTCGCTTATCCGCCCTACGCCGGTTGGTTTTCTCTGTGACCTCTGTGCCCTCTGTGGCAAAAAAACAGGGGATGCGCTTCGCTTATCCGCCCTACGACTGGGCATCGTCCGGCGGGCGCGGCCCGCCCTATGGGTGCTACGCCTGGGCATCGTCCGGCGGGCGCGGCCCGCCCTATGGGTGCGGCAATCCATAGGGCGCCCCGCGGGCGCCGCATCCCGACGTCACTCCCGGGCGCGGGGCGCGGCCCGTTCCCCGGGTGCCAGATCCACGCCCCGGCCCGGGGGCCGCAGCTCCCGTAGGCCGGATAAGGCGCAGCCGCATCCGGCATGGGCGGGCCAAGGCATGGCGGATGCGCTTCGCTTATCCGCCCTACG
>SKOF01000126.1 GCA_007120155.1 Thioalkalivibrio sp.
AGACGGGATCGCCGACGATGGGGTGATGGATATGCGCCATGTGCACCCGGATCTGATGGGTGCGCCCGGTCTCCAGGTTCACACGCAGCAGCGTGTGCGCGGCAAAGCGCGCCTGCACGCGGTAGTGGGTGACGGCGGGCTTGCCGCCGGTCACCACGGCCATGCGCTTGCGATCCACCGGGTGACGGCCGATGGGTGCCTCCACCGTCCCGCCGGCCACCACGGCCCCCTGGACCAGCGCCAGATACTCGCGGCCCACGGCACGTGCCTGGAGCTGGCGCACCAGATCCGTGTGGGCCTCCAGGGTGCGTGCCACCACCAGCAGGCCGGAGGTTTCCTTGTCGAGACGATGCACGATGCCCGCCCGGGGCAGGACCGCCAGATCCGGGGCGTGGTGCAGCAGGGCATTGACCAGGGTGCCCGCCCGGTTGCCGGCGGCCGGGTGCACCACCAGCCCCGGCGGCTTGTTGATCACCAGCAGGGTATCGTCCTCATAGACCACGTCCAGGGGAATAGGCTCGGGCAGATCACGGGAGGCCGCCTCCGTCCGGGCCCGGATCACCACCCGTGCCCCGGCCCGGGCTGCATCCCTTGGGCGGGGGGTTTCGCCGTCCACGCGCACCCACCCGGCCTGGATCCACTGCTGGATGCGGCTGCGGGAATAGTCCGGGTACATGCGCGCCAGCACGGCATCCAGCCGCTGCCCGGCCATGTCTTCGGGCACCTGTCCCCGCAGATCAATGATCTCGTGCTCGCCCGACAAAGCCGCACCCCCGTGCATCGTGTTTTTCCGCTCCTATCCTAACCTGCAGCGCGACTGTACGGATCTGCCCGGGCGTTGCGCATGCCCGGGAGGCCCCCGACCGCGCGGCGCGGACGCACCTTTCGCAGTCCATTGGGCAGGTCCCGGGAGGCGGCATCGCTGTGGGACCGGACACGGCTGCGGTATACTGCACCTCATTACTTCAGCCCCGGTGCCCCATGACTTCTATGCGCCAGATCACCCTCGCCGCCCTCACCGCCCTGCTCTCCATCTCCCTGATCGCCGGCTGCGGGGCCAAACGCCAGGATCCCACCCGGGACTGGTCGCCGAGCCAGCTCTACACCGAGGCCCGGGCGGCCCTGGACCGCGGCAATTTCGACCAGGCCGTGGGGTACTACGAGAGCCTGGAGGCCCGCTATCCGTTCAGCCGCTTCGCCCAGCAGGCCCAGCTGGAGGTGGCCTACGCCTACTACCGCGCCGACGAGCCCGACATGGCACTTGCCGCCGCCGACCGCTTTATCCAGATCAATCCGCGCCACCCCTACGTCGACTATGCCTACTATCTCAAGGGCCTGGTCAATGCCAAGCGGCATCAGGGTTTCGTGGACCGCTGGTTTCCGCGGGACGTCCGGGAGCGCGACCCGGAGCCTTTGCGCCAGGCCTTCGAGGATTTCAGCACCCTGGTGCGCAACTTCCCCGACAGCCAGTACGCGGATGACGCCCGGCAGCGCATGATCTACCTGCGCAACATGCTGGCCGGCCATGAACTGTACGTGGCGGAATTCTACATGCGCCGGGGCGCCTGGCTCGCCGCGGCCCAGCGCGGGCGCATGGTGGTGGAACGCTACCACGAAAGCGACGTCACGCTGGACGCCCTGGAGATCATGGTGCGCGCATACCGGAAGCTGGATCTGGACGACCTGGCCGAGGATGCGCTCCGAGTGCTGGAGGTCAACGATGCAGCGCGGGCCGCACGCCTGCGGGGCAGCTGAGGCAAACCCAACCGCCGCACGAGCCATAGGGGCCGGGATCATGTGGGATTTCTTCAAGACCGTCCGCCATCGCCACTCCATCCGTCGCTACCAGGCAGACATGCCTGTGGAAGCCGAGAAGCTTCACGCCATCCTCGAAACGGCCATCGCGGCCCCTTCCGCCGGAGACCTTCAGGCATACCGCATCACGGCCGTGCAGGATCAGACCCTGCGTGATGCCCTGTGCCGGGCCGCCCACGATCAGACGTTCATCGCGGAAGCGCCCGTGGCCCTCGTGTTCTGTGCCGAAAGCGAACGCTCCGCCCGCAAGTACGGAGATCGTGGCCGTAACCTGTACGCCCTTCAGGACGCCACCATCGCGGCGGCATACGCACAGCTGGCGGTCGTGGCCGCGGGGCTGGGCTCCACCTGGGTGGGTTTTTTCGATGAAGAGGAAGTGCGCCGCGTGCTCGGACTTCCCGGTGACCAGCGCCCCATCGCGCTCCTGTGCGTGGGCTACCCGGCGGAGCTGCCGGAAGTGACCCCGCGCCGGCGACTGGATGAACTGGTGAACTATAAGTAGCGAGTGGCAAGGAGAAGGTGCCTTTCCTTGCCACTTGAGACTTGCCACTTGCCACTGCCTTTAAAGCGCTTCGCTCCCCTCTTCCCCCGTACGGATCCGTACCGCCCGGTCCACGGGGGTGACGAAGATCTTGCCGTCACCGATCTTGCCGGTGCGGGCCGCCTTGACGATGGCATCCACGCAGATCTCGACACGATCGTCGTCCACCACCACCTCCAGCTTCGCCTTGGGGATGAAATCCACCACATACTCGGCACCCCGGTAGAGCTCCGTGTGGCCCTTCTGCCGGCCGAAACCCTTCACCTCAGTGGCGGTGAGACCCGTGACGCCGATCTCCATGAGCGCTTCGCGTACGTCCTCCAGCTTGAAGGGCTTGATGATCGCCTCGATCTTTTTCATGCGCTTTCTCCCGATGTGAGGCTCAGGATTCCAGGGGGAGAGGCGACAGCGATGCCGGGCCCCGTGGCTATCCCTCCTTTGAATCTTGAATCTTGAATCTTGAATTGCCTTCTAGCTTAGCAATCTTCCGTACCCCGATGTAATGGGGAAGCGCCGATCCTTGCCGAATGCGCGCCGTGTCACACGCACGCCGGGTGGCGCCTGCCGGCGTTTGTATTCATTGCGCAGCACCATGAGGGCCACACGCCGCACGGTCTCTTCCTCGAACCCGGCGCGCACGATCTCCTCCACCGACTGATCCTGCTCCACGAAGCGCTCCAGGATGGGGTCCAGGATCTCGTAGGGCGGCAGGCTGTCCACGTCTCGCTGCCCGGGCGCCAGTTCCGCCGACGGCGGCCGCTCGATGACCCGCGCGGGGATCGCCGGGGAGACGCCGTTGCGGTATTCCGCCAGGCGGTAGACCCGACAAGTCTCCATTTAGCCTGATCCGGTCCATCAATGGTTACCCTGAGTGAGCCTGGGAGTTGCATGTATGTTCCGGTAGCAGTCGCGGTTTGGCCTTCTTCCACAATTACTTCCTGATTTTCAGGGGTATCCCAACCGTCAATATCCTTGAATTGGATTATATGCCTTCCAGCGGGCACTCCAATTTCCGTATATCCGCTTCCCAGCCAGTCATTCGTCCCTACTCTACGCCATTTTGCCCCAACATTGTGAACTTCAACAGGCT
>SKOF01000435.1 GCA_007120155.1 Thioalkalivibrio sp.
AGGCCTTTGATTCCCACTTCCCAATTCACACTTCTCAATTCGCCTCTTCCTTGTCCTTCTGGATAAGCGCATACGCCGAGTGGTTGTGGATGGATTCGAAGTTCTCCGATTCCACCGCGTAGGCGCCGATGCGGTCGTCCGCATTCAGCCTTGCAGCCACGTCGCGGACCATGTCCTCCACGAACTTGGGATTGTCGTAGGCGCGTTCGGTGACATGCTTCTCGTCGGGTCGCTTGAGCAGGCCATAGAGTTCGCAGGAGGCCTCGCTCTCCACCAGATCGATCAGCTCCTCGATCCATACGAAATCGCGCACCCTGGCGTTGACGGTCACGTGTGAACGCTGGTTGTGGGCGCCGTAGTCGGAGATCTTCTTGGAACATGGACACAGGCTGGTCACCGGGACCACCACCTTGATGTTCATCTCGGCCGTGCCGTCATGGATCTCTCCGATGAAGGTGACGTCATAGTCCATGAGGCTCATGACACCGGAGACGGGTGCCTGCTTGTTCACGAAATAGGGGAAATTCATCTCGATGTGCCCGGAGCCCGCCTCCAGGCGCTCGGCCATCTCATGGAGCATCTGCTTGAAGGACTGCACCGTGATCTCGCGCTCGTGGTTGTTGAGGATCTCCACGAAGCGGGACATGTGTGTGCCCTTGAAGTTGTGGGGCAGGTTCACGTACATGTTGAAGCGTGCGACGGTGTGCTGCTCGCCACCGTCGCGGTCGCTTACGCGCACCGGATGACGGATGTCCTTGATGCCCACCTTGTTGATGGGAATCTGTCGGGTATCGGCGCTGGCCTGTACGTCGGGCATGCCGCCGGGGATGATCTTGGGTACCACGGTGCTCATGAATTGATCCGGTTCTCGATGTCAGTTTCTTCTTCAGTGTAACGGACACAGGCGCGCTCGGTCTCCCACAGCGTGATGGAGTGCACCCGCACGTGTGGGCCGTTCAGCTTCTCCACCATCTCCCGGTAGAACCAGGCGGCGATGTTTTCCGCCGTCGGATTGATGTCCCGAAACGGTTCCAGGTCATTGAGGTAGCGGTGATCCAGCCTCCCGGCAATCTCCCGCGCCGCACGCTTGATATCGCGGAAATCCAGGCCCATGCCCACATCATCCAGCCGTGTGGCCACCACTTCCGCCTCCACCTTCCAGTTGTGGCCATGCATGCGGCTGCACGCCCCCGGGTACTCGCGGAGGGTGTGGGCGGAGGCAAAATCGGTGACGACCCGGAGCGTGTACTTGGCGGCCATGTCTATAACTTAGTGAATTACTGGGATATTACCCGGGTGCGGGCCTTCCCGCAATCCCGGTCTTCGGCGCCCGGAACGGTCAGACGTTGCCGAACTGCGGCCAGGATGCCCGCAGTGTCGAGTCCCGCTTCGCTCAGGAGTTCCTCGCGGCTGCCGTGATCCTGGAAGCGGTCGGGAAGCCCCAGGTTGAGCACCGCCACCGGCAGGCCGAGCCGCGACAGGGTCTCGTTGACCCCGCTTCCCGCGCCGCCGGCCACGGCGTTGTCCTCGAGGGTGACCAGCAGGTCGTGGTTGCGGGCGGTCTCTTCGATGAGCGTCTCGTCCAGCGGCTTGACGAAGCGCATGTTGATCACGGTGGCATCCAGTGCCTCGCCGGCCTCCAGCGCCGCGGGCAGTACCGCCCCGAAACACAGCAGGGCAACGCCGCGGCCCTCCCGGCGCCATTCGCCGCGGCCCACGGGCAGCGCGTCCAGCTCGGGCTGTACGGCCACGCCCGGACCCTTGCCTCGCGGGTAACGCACCGCCGCCGGCCCGTCAAGACGGAAGCCCGTGGTGAGCATGCGCCGGCATTCATTCTCGTCGGCGGGTGCCATGATGGTCAGATTGGGCAGGCAGCGCAGGTAGCTCAGGTCAAAGCTGCCCGCGTGGGTGGGCCCGTCCGGGCCCACCAGGCCGGCCCGGTCGATGGCCAGCAGCACCGGCAGGTTCTGGATGGCGATGTCGTGAATCAGCTGGTCATAGGCCCGCTGGAGGAAGGTGGAATAGATGGCCACCACCGGTTTCATACCCTCGCAGGCAAGCCCCGCCGCCACGGTCAGGGCATGCTGCTCGGCAATGCCCACATCGAAATAGCGGGCCGGAAAACGTTCCGAGAAGGTCACCAGGCCCGAGCCCTCGCGCATTGCCGGGGTGATGGCCATGAGGTTCGGGTCCGCTTCGGCCATGTCGCACAGCCACTGCCCGAATACCTGGGTGTAACTGGGTCCGCCGGAGCCCCCGGAAGGCGCCAGACCCACCTCGGGGTCAAACTTGCCCACCCCGTGGTAACCGCAGGGGTCCTGTTCGGCGGGCGTGTAGCCGTGGCCCTTGCGGGTCACCACGTGGAGCAGGCGCGGGCCGGGCAGGGCCTTGAGATTCCTCAGGGTCTTCACCAGGGAGGGCAGGTCGTGACCGTCGATGGGCCCGTAGTAGTTGAAACCCATCTCCTCGAACAGGGTCCCCGGCACGATCATGCCCTTCATGTGCTCTTCCGCCCGACGCATGAACTCGCGCATGGGCGGCATGTGATCCAGCACCCGCTTGCTGCCTTCGCGTACCGTGGCGTACAGGGATCCGGAGAGCATGCGGGCCAGGTAGTTGTTCATGGCGCCCACGTTGGGGGAGATGGACATCTCGTTGTCATTGAGCACCACCAGCAGGTCGGCCTTCTCGTCGCCGGCGTGGTTCAGGGCCTCGAAGGCCATGCCGGCGGTCATGGCGCCGTCGCCGATGATCGCCACCGCGTGCCGGGATTCCCCCCGCTGGCGGGCGGCCAGCGACATGCCGAGCGCCGCACTGATGGAGGTGCTGGAATGGCCCACCCCGAAGGTGTCGTAGGGGCTCTCGGTACGCTTGGGGAAGCCTGCCAGGCCGCCTTTCGTTCGCAGGCCCGACATGGCCTCGCGCCGGCCGGTGAGGATCTTGTGCGGATAGCTCTGGTGGCCCACGTCCCAGACCAGCCGGTCCTCGGGCGTATCGAACACGTAGTGCAGGGCGATGGTCAGCTCAACGCTGCCCAGATTGGAGGCCAGGTGACCGCCGGTGTTGGAGACGGAATCCAGCAGGAACGCCCGCAGTTCCCGGGCCAGCGCGGTCAGATCCGAGGCAGGCAGTGCCCGCAGGTCGGACGGCGCATGGATGCGGGAGAGCAGGGGGTACGGCTCGTGTTGGGTCATGGGGGGCTGGACGCGCGGCAAAGGGGAGAATTATCGGCCCCCGGGGCGGGGCATGCAAGGAACGGGGGGTGAGGCGTGAGGGGTAAGGCGTGAGGCGTGGATGCGCCCCCATCACCCCTCACCCCTCACGTCAATGAATCCGCTCCACGATATACCGGGCGATCCAGTGATCGTAGGATGGGCAGAGCGAAGCGTGCCCATGCGGACCACGGTGTCAGGAATGAGGGGGTTAAGCTCCTTGTCGGGGAAAAA
>SKOF01000086.1 GCA_007120155.1 Thioalkalivibrio sp.
ATTGTTGGGGCGAAAAATCTTTCGGCCGCGCGGGTTATTGGTTGAATTGTTGATTGGTTGATTTCACAAATTGTTTCACAAAGTTCCACAAACTTCATTTTTCCACCTCCCTTAAGTCTCTCAAGTCTCTCAAGTCCCTTAAGTCTCTCAAGTCTCTCAAGTCCCTTAAGTCCCTCAAGTCCCTTAAGTCTCTCAAGTCCCTTAAGTCTCTCAAGTCCCTTAAGTCATTTTTCGCTTCGCGCGTCATTAGCGGTGCGCGCTGTCAGTGTGTCTGTAGCAGGCCTGCGCCATCGGCCAGCCATACAAACAGGAGCGAGAGTAGCATGGCTATCATCGGGGCGATGATCCAGATGGTGAAGATCTTTTTGAGCGGTGCGTTGTGCCACACGTGCAGGTGGCCGTTCTTCACCATGCCCAGGCCAATGATGGCCGCGGTGTTCATCTGCACCAGGCTGGTGGGAATGCCACGCCACAGCGAAGCCACCAGCAGGATTGACGCCGTGATCACCGAAATGTAACTCGCGCCCAGCGGGCCAAAGCTGGAGATGTCCTTGCCGGTGGTTTGCAACACCCTGTGTCCAAGCAGCGAAGAGCCCAGCCCGAACATCGGCGCAAGCATAAATACGAGGATCATCATCAGCAGCAAGAAGTTCGGACTGCCGACCTCCACATCCAGCATATTCACAGCCATCGCCAGCACCGGCGCCGCAGCATTGGCCATGTTGTTCGAGCCAATGGCAAACGACACATAACATGCCGTGGCGATCACAAAATACTTCAATGCCCTGTGCCCGCGCAGGAAATCCAGCAAAGGCCTGATCTTACGGCTGAGCGGCAAATAGATGTACCGCCCCACACCATAAGATATAACAAGAGCAAGCACCGGTGTCACAAACCAGGTTGGGATGATCTCGAAAAACAACCTGTCTGTCTGGAGCACCCCAAGGTATAGCGCCGGCCCGGACAGCGCAAAGATTGTTGACTGACTCGTGCTCTGTGGCACCCGCAGCATGTTCGCAAAAAATAACGACAATGCCACCGAGCCTAACACGATCACACTCATCGTCATGCCAACCGTCTCCGATGGCAAAATATCGCCGCCAACGGTCATGATCACCTTCTGACCGGCAATCAATGCCCCGGCAAATACAAATATCCCAAACAAGCCCGGGATGAGGTCTTTGCGAACCAGGTTCGCACCATAAGCCGCGGCAAATGTCGGTGCGGTGCCGCTCCCGCCCATGTTGATCGCCAAAAACATGGCAACCAGCAAGGGGATGATGTGGATGGTTATCATTTCATGTGTTTATATTTGCGTAAGTGGTTGTATGTCTACGTCTTGTAATTCTTCCTAAGATGGCGAACGGATGTTAGAAGTTAGAAGTTAGATGTTAGATGTTGGATTGTCATCCTCTATCTTCTATCTTCTATCCTCTATCTTCTATCTTCTACCTTCCATAATCATCCCCCTGTGTGTCAAAAACTTTGGCATGGGTGTTTCATATTGATTTGCGCTACGCGCGTTGTTGTTTCTCGCAGATTTGCGCAGATTTTATTCGCAGATGATCGCGGATTGGTGGCCAAAGTGCTGAATGGATTTAAAAAATCAGCGTTTATCTGCGTTGTTTATCTGCGTTTATCTGCGAGACATATTTATGCACTATGCGAATTATTGGTGGTTAGGCCGTCAGCAATCAGCAATCGAAAATCGAAAATCGAAAATCGAAAATCAATCAATTCCTTTGCCGATCTGGTACACATCAAACCCGATTGTGCGCAGGGCTTTGGCATCGAGGATGTTGCGGCCGTCGAACAGGAAGGCGGGCTTCAGCATGCTGTCGTAGATGCGCTGCCAGTCGCAGGTCTTGAACTCGTCCCATTCGGTGATGACCAGCGCGGCGTGGGCATCTTTGAGTGCGTCGTAGGGCTCGGGATGTATCACCAGGCGTTTGCGGATATCTTCTTGTTTCAGGATGTGGCTGCCGTTGCCTTCTTTGATCGTTTGCAGGTACACCAGGTCGTCGATCATGCGGGCGGCGCTCACCTGCGGGTCATACACGTGCACTTCGGCCTGGTCCTGGAGCAGCTCGTCGGCTACATAGATGGCGGCCGACTCGCGGCTGTCGTTGGTGTCTTTCTTGAAGGCCCATCCCAGCATGCCGATCTTTTTGCCCGACACGGTGTTGAAGAGCTTGCTGATGACCATTTGCGCGAAGCGGTGCTTTTGCCAGTCGTTCATGATGATCACCTGCTCCCAGTAGTCGGCCACCTTTGGCAGGCCGAAGTGGTGACACAGGTACACCAGGTTGAGGATGTCTTTCTGGAAGCAGCTTCCGCCGAAGCCTACGGAGGCCTTCAGGAACTTGGAACCGATGCGGCTGTCCATGCCCACGGCGCGTGCCACCTCATCCACGTCGGCGCCGGTGCGCTCGCACAGGGCCGAGATGGCGTTGATAGACGATACGCGCTGCGCCAGGAAGGCGTTGGCGGTGAGCTTGCTGAGCTCCGACGACCACAGGCGGGTCTGGATGATCCGCTCCCGCGGAAGCCAGTTGGCATACACCTCGGTGAGGGCTTCGATGGCCTCGAGCCCTTCGGGTGTCTGGTCGCCGCCGATCAGCACACGGTCGCCATACAGCAGATCGTTGATGGCCGTACCCTCTGCCAGGAACTCAGGGTTCGACAACACCTGGAAGTTGAAGTCAGAGTCGCTGCCGTTGATGATCGCCTTGATGCTCTGGGCGGTGCGCACCGGTAGCGTCGATTTCTCAACGATGATCTTATCGTCCTTAGCCACACGCGCGATCTGGCGTGTGCACAACTCCACGTATTTGAGGTCCGCCGCCATCCCCTTGCCCACGCCGTAGGTCTTGGTGGGCGTGTTCACCGAGATGAAGATCATCTCCGCCTCGTCGATGGCAGCATCCACTTCCGTGGAAAAGAAGAGGTTTTTGCCACGAACCTCCTTCACGATCTCCAGCAGGCCCGGCTCGTAAACCGGCAGCTCATCCGTATTCCAGGCCGCGATCTTTTCAGGGTTGCTGTCAACCACAATAACTTTGATGTGCGGACACTTGTAAGCAAATACCGCCATCGTCGGCCCGCCTACATAACCGGCCCCAATGCAACAGATTGTTTGGATTTTTTTCATTGTCTTATAGATGTTAGAAGTTGGAAGTTGGATGTTTGTTTATTTGTTGAATTGTTGAATTGTTGAATTGTTGAATCGTTGAATTGTTTAGTCGTTTATTTGTTTATTTGTTGAATTATTTCGGTAAGAAAAACGGGCGCATTTTTCCCTTCGCGCTTCCAGCTTCCAGCTTCGCGCTTTCATTTGCACATTTGCACATTTACTTTCACAGCTTCGCCCTTTCAGTCACAGATGTGACCTAACAGATCTGACCGTTGGGCAAAGGTAAAACACCCTTGCACCAGATATCTG
>SKOF01000146.1 GCA_007120155.1 Thioalkalivibrio sp.
ACGTACTCCACCGCCAGCGTGGCCCGGTCCATGATGGAGCGCACCTGGTCCATGAGTGCGCGCACGTCCAGCACCGTCACACTGGGGAACCGGCGCACGGCGTCGGCCAGCAGACCGTCACCGGCCGCATCCAGACGGAAGCTTGTGATGTAGGTGGTCGGCATGTCCGCGAGCAGCCCGGGCGGCGCCACCACGAAGAAGTTCACGTTGAAGGAATCCCAGTGCACCTTGCGCAGGCTGGTGACGGTACCTTCCACACGCTCGCCGGCGATGCGGAAACTGAGCCGGTCGCCCATTTCGATGCCCAGGGTGTCGGCCAGCCCCTCCTCCACCGACCACTGGCCCGGGTCGCCGCCCGGCTGCCACCAGCGGCCGGCCACGATGCGATTGTCCGGCTGGGGTTCGTCGCCGAAGGAGAGATTGAACTCCCGGGCCGCCAGCCGCTCGGCCCGGGGATTGGCGTAGTCCCCGGGATCGACCGCCCGGTCGTTGATGGCGGTGAGCCGGCCGCGCACCATGGGGTAGTAGGCCGGCGCCGGCAGGCCCCGGGATTCGAACAGGTCCTGCAGCGGCGCCACCTGGTCCGGCTGCACGTTGATCATGAAATGGTTGGGGGCATCGGGCGGCAGGTTCTGCTCCCAGGCCGAGAGCAGGTCCACCCGTACCAGGGCCAGCAGCAGCAGGGCCATGATGCCCAGCCCGAAGGCGGAGAGCTGCACCGCGCTCAGGCTGCCGCGACGGGACAGGTTGGCCAGCCCGAAGCGCAGGGCCACGCCGCCCCGGGTACGCAACGGCCGGAGCAGCAGGATCATCCCCCAGGCCACGCCCCAGAGCACCAGACCCATGACCACGGCACCGCCCAGCACGCGACCCGCCATGCGTGTGTCACCCGACTGCCAGAGCAGCAGGACCGCCAGGGTCGCCAGGGCCAGACCCAGCACCAGCCACATGGACGGCGGCGGTGCGCCCAGTTCCCGGCGCAGCACCCGCAGCGGCGGAACCCGGCCGATGCGCAGCATGGACGGCAGGGCGAAACCCAGCACGGTCACCAGCCCGACGGCGAGCCCCGTGAACACCGGCCAGGCGGAGGCCCCGGGCAACCCGCCGGCGAACCACCGGCCCAGCAGGCCGGTGAGCACCGTCTGGGCGCCGAATCCCGCCAGGGCGCCTGCCAGGCTGGACAGGAGAGCGATCCACAGCAGGCGCAACAGAAAGACCCGCACCACGAAATCCCGGCTTGCGCCCAGGCAGCGCATCACGGCGCTGGTGTCGGACTGGCGATCGCTGTAATGGCGCGCCGCCACGGCAATCGCCCCGCCGGCCAGCAGCACCGCCACCAGCGCCGCCAGGCCCAGGAACTGTTCCGCCCGCTCGAGGGCCTGGCGCAATTCGGGGCGCGCGTCGCGCACGCTCTCGATGCGCTGATTGGGGGCGAGGCGCGGCGCGGCCCAGGTCCGGAATTCATTCACGGCAGCCTCGTCGCCGGCCACCAGCAACTGGTGGCGCACGCGGCTGGCGGGCGTGACCAGGCCCGTGGCCGGCACGTCGGCCAGGTTGAACATCACCCGGGGGGCCAGCTGAAACAGGTCCCCGCCGCGGTCGGGTTCGTAGGTGAGCACCCGGGTGACCTCCAGCTCGATCTCTCCCACCTGCAGGCGGTCGCCCGGTTCGAACCCCATCTGCTGGAACAGGCGCGCCTCGGCCCACACCTGGCCCGGACCGGGACCCTCGACCCGCGCCTGTTCTTCCCCGAAGAGGGTTTCGGAGACGCGAAGCTGCCCGCGCAGGGGATAACCGGCATCCACGGCCTTGAGTTCCGCAAGCTGCGCGGCGTCCCCGAACAGCACCACGCTGGGGAAGGTCACGAACCGGGCGGTGGACAGCCCGCGCGCCCGGGCGCCCGCCTCCAGGGCGTCATCCACCGCTTCCCCGGAAGCCACCACCAGGTCCGCCCCGAGCAGTTCCGTGGCCTGGAGCAGCATGGCCCGCTGCACCCGGTCGGTGAAGAACCCCACGGAGGTCACCGCCGCCACGGCGATCACCACCGCCAGCGCCAGCACCTGCAACTCGCCCGCACGCCATTCGCGCATCAGCGAACGCAGGGAATAACGGATCGCACCGCCGTTCATTGGTTCTCCAGCACCCCGTCGCGCAGGAACAGGCGGCGGTCGCAGCGTCCCGCCAGTTCCACGTCATGGGTGACCATCACCAGCGCCGTGCCGGAGGCTGCCTTGAGGTCGAACAGCAGGCGGATGATCTGGTCGCCGGTGACCTGGTCCAGGTTGCCGGTGGGCTCGTCGGCGAACAGCACCCGGGGGCCGGGGGCAAAGGCACGGGCAATGGCCACCCGCTGCTGCTCGCCGCCGGAAAGCTGGCTGGGGTAGTGGGCAACCCGTTCCCTGAGCCCCACCCGCTCCAGGGCCTCCAGGGCCACCTTGCGGGCATCGCCCGGATGATCCCCCAGTTCCAGGCCCAGCATCACGTTCTCCAGGGCCGTCAGCGCCGGCAGGAGCTGGAAGGACTGAAACACGAAACCCACCCGGCCGGCACGCAGCCGGGCCCGGTCATCCTCCTCCAGCGCACCCAGGGATTCGGACATCAGGCGAACTTCTCCGCCGCTGGGCAGATCCAACCCGGCAAGCAACCCCAGCAGGGTCGACTTGCCGGATCCGGAGGCCCCCAGGATCGCGACGGCCTCGGAGGGCGCCACGGACAGATCCACCCCCTTGAGAATATCCAGGCGCCCGCCCGGCCCCTGCACGAACTTGACCAGCCCGGCCGCCTCCACCATGGCGCCGTTTGACACGTTAGAATCGGACCCCATGAAACGCCTGCTCCTGTTGTTTGCCCTGCTGATTCTGCCACCCGCCCTCGCCGCCGGTGAACGACCCACCCTGATGGTGCTGGGCGACAGCCTGAGCGCCGCCTACGGTTTTTCCGAGGAGGATGGCTGGGTGGCCCTGCTGGAACGGCGCCTGGCCGATCACGACCCGCCCTGGCGGGTGGTCAACGCCAGCATCAGCGGCGACACCACCCGGGGCGCACGCACCCGCCTGCCCCGGGCCCTGGAACGCCACGACCCGGCACTGGTGATCATCGAACTGGGGGGTAACGACGGCCTGCGGGGCGTCCACCCGAACCAGATGCTCGAAGAGATGCGCGCCAACCTCACGGAACTGGTCCGGTTGAGCCTGGAACACGGCGCCGACGTCCTGCTGCTGGGGATGCACCTGCCCCCCAACTACGGCAGTCATTTCACCGAGAGGTTCCACCGGATCTACCACGACGTGGCCCGGGAAATGGATGTCTCGTTGGTTCCGTTCTTCCTGGAAGGGGTGGCCGAGGACCGCGCGCTCATGCAGCCCGACGGTATCCATCCGACCGCGGAAGCGCAAGAGCGGATGCTGGATAATGTCTGGGAGATGCTGAAAGAGATGGTCA
>SKOF01000081.1 GCA_007120155.1 Thioalkalivibrio sp.
ATCGCGAGGTCCGGCGTGGGCACCGTATTGAAGTACCATTCCGCATGCCGAAGCCAGTCGCGATGCGGCAGGAGAAATGCAAAGGCACGGTGCAGGAACAGCTCGTCATGCAGGCAGCATGATTTATCGCGAAGGGTCTCCAGGACGATCCAGCGCTTGGCCGTGTCGTGGAGCATCTGTATCGCATTGAGCTTCTCGGCGGGTGTGTCATACGCATCGATCACAATATCCATGCATCCGTCGAGAAACGCGGGCGGCAGACTCTGGTTGATCGCGCCGGCGGTTCGGTCACTTCCCCATGACTGCAAGAGCCGGGTTGCCCGGTAGTCGATGGCCTGCGGCAACTGGAGTTGATCCCGGCTGCCATGGACAAGCGCATACCGATTGATGACGGATGTCTTTCCGACCCCGGACGGCCCCATGAACTCAATCAGCATGAGCGCCGCATACCGTCCGATGGGAGGAGATGGAAGTGCGTGCCGCGGCGGCTGTTCGACTCTCGCATTACCTGTCTCTGTTTGGATTCCGGATTGATTGGTCTCACACAATGGTGCACTCGATCCCCGGCGTGCCCGCCGGACGGCCGGACATCAGTCATCCGTGCCGGTGCGCCCGGAGTCGACGATATCCTCCAGGGCCTCCAATGGGCCAGGATGGCCGAACAGGTACCCCTGAAAGAATCGGCAGCCGCGGGATCTCAGGAACTCCAGCTGTTCCCGGGTCTCGACGCCTTCCGCGATGACCTCCAGCCCGAGCGTCCGGGAGAGGGTGATGATCATTTCCGCGATCGCGGCGTCGTTGGGATCGAGCAGGATGTCCCGCACGAAGCTCCGGTCGATCTTGAGCTTGGACAGAGGCAGGCGCTTGAGATACGAAAGGGACGAGTAGCCGGTGCCGAAGTCATCCAGGGCGAAGCTGACGCCCAGGTCGCGGATGGCGTTCATTCGCTCCATGACGGCTTCCGTATCCTCCAGGAGCAGGCTTTCCGTCAGCTCCAGAGTCAGACGTCTGGCGGGTGCGCCGGTTTGCTCAAGCGCCCGTGCGAGCCCGTTGAAGAAGTCCGGGTGGCGGAACTGATGGGCGCTGACATTCACGGCCAGGACCAGATCCGCATACCGATCGTCCCCGGCCCATTCGGTGAGGCGCCTGCAGGCGGATTCAAGGACCCAGTGCCCCAGTTCCGTGATCAGGCCGGTCTGTTCCGCCACCGGGATGAATTCCATGGGCGGAACCATGCCGCGCTCGGGATGATGCCAGCGAAGCAGCACCTCCGCCCCTCGGGTGCGGCCCTGGTCGTCCACGTAGGGCTGGTAGTGCAGGAAGAACTGCCCGTCGCGAACGGCCTTGCGGAATGCCGCCTCGAGCGCCGAGCGCTCTTCGGCCGCCCGGTGCATCTCGGGGGCGAAGAAGCTCAGCGTGTTGCGGCCCGCCGCCTTGGCGCGATACATGGCGAGATCGGCCTGGCGCAGGAGTTCGTCCACGGTGCTGCCCTCCTGCCCGAACAGGGTGATCCCGATGCTGGGTGTGCAGTGGTGTTCCCGTTCCCCGATATGGAAAGGCGCCGCCAGTAACCGGATCAGCTTGCGTCCGACGGCTTCGGCCTGGGATGCGGCACGTTGCGGGTCCGCGTGCAGGTCGTTCAGGACCACGACGAACTCGTCTCCGCCCAGGCGCGCGAGGGTGTCCGCCTCACGCATGATGCCCTGCATTCGCGAGGCCACCTCGCGAAGCACGGTGTCACCGATCTCGTGACCCAGGGTGTCGTTGATGTCCTTGAAATTGTCCAGGTCGATGAACAGGACGGCCCCGTGCCCGCGATTGCGGTGGGCGACGGCCAGGGCCTGCTTGAGGCGGTCGTGGAGCAGGCTGCGGTTCGGCAGCGCGGTGAGGGTGTCGTAGAAGGCGAGCCGCCGGATCTCGTCTTCCGCCTCCTTGCGTTCGGTGATGTCGCTGAGTGTTCCGAACGTGGCGGCGACATTCTGGTTGGCATCCCGAGCCGCCCGCGTGTAGATACTCACCCAGCGAAATCCGCCGTCCCGGGTCGCGATGCGAATCTCGTCCCGGTCAGAGATCCTGTCGCCCTGGATCAGTGGCGCACAGAAGGCGGCCATGTGGGGCCTGTCATCCGCGTAGATGAACTCGGCCATGGGGCGGCCGAGGGATTCCTCCACGGTGAATCCGGTCAGCTCCTCCCAGGCGGGATTGAGCAGTGTCCAGCGGCCCTGTGCATCGGTGCGGAAGATCACCTCGGTGATATGGGCCAGGACTTCCCGGTAGCGGGCTTCGCTCTCCATCAACGCGGCGCCCGCTGCCCGTTGGGCCGTCACGTCCAGGGTCAGGCCGCGCAGGACGGCGTTGCCCTGATTGTCGGTGGCCGACGATACGATGTCACGGAGCCAGACCCATTGGCCGCTGCCGTGCCGGAACCGGTAATCCACCGAGTGCGGTATTTCGGTGGCCGTCTCATAGGCCTCGTGCAGGCGCGCGAGATCGTCCGGGTGGATCAGGCCCTTGCGCGATCCCGTGTCCGACATGCGGGAGGTCGGGACGCCCAGGATGACGTGGGTATCACCGCCCATGAAGCGCCATTGTCCGGTTCGAGGATCGGCCTCCCAGAGAATTGCATCCACCCCCTGAATCAGGGTGTGCAGCCGTTCGACGGAATCGACCAGCTTGAGATTCTGTTGCTTCAGGCTGGATTGGGAACGGTCCAACTCCGCGGCCAGCGCATTGAGGCTGTGCGCCAGATCCCCCAGTTCGTCGCCGGACTGATTCGGGATGCGATGCCGCAGATTGCCGTCCCGAAAGGCCTGGGCGCCTTCCTTGAGTTGCCTCAGTCGCTGTGTGATCACGAGGCCGAAGGTGATGACCGCAATGATGGACAGCAGGAGCACAAGGACACCCAGTACCACGTTGCGCTGGCGCAGCACGGTCGTGAGCGCGTCCACCGAGTCCGTTGAATAGGCCACGCCCAAGGTCCCGAGCTTCTGGCCTTCCAGGTGGATGTCCCGGGTAATCTGTACGTGTCCGGGGAGGATGCGGACGTGATCGCCCGCGGGAGGCAACGGATCCGGTGGGTCGCCCAGGTGGGCCAGGTGGCGCTGGTTCGTGTCCATCACCACTACGTACATGAGGTCCCGTTCACCCGCTGCCAGTTCCACCACTTCCTGGAGCAACGCGGGATCCCTGTATGCCAGTCCTGGGACCAGGGCGCTGGTCATGAGCAGGCTTTTCTGCTCCATGTGGCGTGCCAGCAACTGGGAATGACTCTTCTGGATCTCCTGACTGGTACTCCACACGAGCACGACCACCATGGCCACCTGAATGGCCGCCGCGCCCAGGATGAGCTGCAGTGCGAATCGAAAGCGCATGGTTCAGGGCGTGTCCGGTGGCGTTTCCAGGTAACGGCGGGTTTCCGGAAGGATAGCCCGGAATGGCTCA
>SKOF01000280.1 GCA_007120155.1 Thioalkalivibrio sp.
CCATGACCGGCTGTTCACCAACCTCATGGCCATTAACCTGATCAACGACAACCGGCCTGTGCTTGAATACCTGCTGGCCAAAGGTATGATGGATGAAGATAGTGAACTGGCCCAGTTGAACATGGAAAGTTTGCAGGGTATCGTTATCGGTGATGCAGAGAAACTGAAATTTTTCAACCAGGAAACATTGCAGGACGTATTGCAAAACATGGATCAGTTGAGGTCATCCCTTTTGATGGACGGTCAGCAACTTCAGCAAATGTTAAGAAGTGGACAAAACCTCAACGCTGAGGCCCTGCAAGCAATCAATTCAGAGGCTTTGCAGGCACTCAACATGCAAGCTTTACAAGGTAGTCTCCTGTTTGACGTAGAAAATCTTGGAACAGGGTTTCCCATAGATTGATTCAGTGGTTGCCCTCCAGTCTACACCAATACCCAACTGACCAAACCCCCTCACCGTGAAAAAATTGATTGGAATTTTTCTAATCTTTCTGGTATTTTATCCGCTGGCTGCCAAAAGCCAGCGGATTTTCCAGATGGATACAGACCGTGCCCAGCTGGTTTATTTCGGGAACCGCTATAGTTACCTGATGCCCCATGTGCTTCGCACTTTTAACAATGCCATGGACTTTCATGAATCGTTGTGGGATTATGATCCGGGGCGGGTTTATGTGATGATGAATGATTTCCAGGACTACGGTAACGGAGGTGCTATCACCATGCCCCTGAACCAGGTTTTCATCGGTATCGGCCCCTATAACTTTGCATTCAGTATCGTACCTGCCGGTGAAAGATTTCAATGGCTATTTAATCATGAGATCACCCACGTTGTCATGACAGACAAAGGCAATAGCAGGGATGAACGCTGGCGCCGGGCCTTCTTTGGTAAAGTCAGGCGTCATGAAGAATATCCCGTATCAGCCCTTTGGAGCTATTTGACAGTTCCACGCTGGTATGCGCCCCGCTGGTATCAGGAGGGTATTGCCATATTCATGGAGACATGGATGTCAGGTGGTATTGGGAGAACTACAGGCTATTATGATGAGATGTATTTCCGTACCCTGGTTCATGAGAATGCGCCAATCCACAGTGTGGTCGGGCTTGAAACAGAAGGCACGGCACTTGACTTTCAGGTGGGGGCAAACTCTTACCTGTATGGCTCACGCTTTGTAACCTACCTGTCAAGAGAATATGGAGTTGATAAACTACATGACTTCTACCTCAGGTCAGAAGAAAGCAAAGCATTTTATGGCAGGCAATTCCAGCAGGTATACAATAGAGATGTTGTTGATGTGTGGGAGCAATGGATTGACTTCGAGCGCACATTTCAAACAGAAAACATAGACCGGATCACGACATATCCCATCACTGATTTTGAACCCATTGTTGACTTCCCGCTGGGCAATGCTTCTACTTACCGCTACAATCCTGAAACGGGTAATATTTACATGGCAATCAACTACCCGGGGATTATTTCTCAAATAGCCGAAATCAATGTACACTCGGGTAAAATCAGAAAGCTGGCCGAACTGGATTCTCCGTCGCTGTACTATTCTACCCACCTCACTTATGACCCGGACAGCAACTGGGTTTTTATCACTGAGCAAAATTACCGCTACCGCAGCCTGGTTAAAATCGATGTGGCCAACGGAAGGAAAGAAACACTGATCCCATTTTCCAGAACAGGTGAGCTGGTTTTTAACCCCAGGGACAGGAGCATCTGGGGGGTTCGCCTGGATAACGGACACTCCAGCCTGGTTAAGATTCCTGAACCCTATGAGTCCATTGAGCTGGTGCATATGATGCCTTTTGGACGGGACATCTTTGACCTGGATATCTCATCAGACGGATTGTATCTGTCAGCCACCATATCAGATATAAGAGGAGGTCAGGAGCTCGTATTATTTGAAATTCGTGAGTTGGAGGCAGGAAACACCGCCCATGAAAGTCTTCATAAGCTTGAAGACAACACCCTCACCCAGTTCAAATTTTCGCCCGACAGCCGCCATCTGATCGGAACATCGTATTTCACGGGCGTTTCAAATATCTGGCGCATAGGCATAGAAGATCAATCTTTCGAACTGCTTTCCAATACCGAAACCGGCTTTTTTATGCCTTTTCAATACCATCCGGATTCATTGTTTGTATTGCGGTTTTACAGAGACGGCATGAAACCCGGACGAATACCCCTCGAAGTCCTGCATGAAGCCAGCGCCATTCATTTCATGGGCTATGATGTGGTCAGCCTCAACCCAGAGGTTATTGACTGGTCTCTTCCACCACCCCCGCCCATTGATACCACCGGTGTCAGAGAACTTCCCTATATCCCGCTGGCAGAGATGTTTTTGGCCAATGCCTGGCCCGATATAGCTGGGTATAAAAACACCATAGCCACTGGTTATCGCCTGCAATGGAGGGATCCACTGGCCATTAGCCAGATTGAACTGTTTTTGGCAGCATCTCCGTGGAGCCCCTATGAAGACAAGCAAAAAATACATGCCCATTTTGACTGGAAGTATTGGGGATGGAAACTCAGTGCGAATCTGAACAGGGCTGATTTCTATGATTTGTTTGGTCCCACCAAAAGAAGCCGGGCAGGATATAGCATTGGGGTTTCTCATGACAGATCCTATACCCTCAGAGATCCGTTCAGGTATTCTTACAATTTCGGTCTGTATCATTATGGCGATCTGGAAGTATTGCCCCAGCATCAAAATATTGAAACACCCATCAGGCAGTTCCAGGCCGCCACCGCAGGATTTCAGCTATCCAAAACCAGGCGGACCCTCGGAGGAGTTGACCTTGAAAAAGGGTATAAATGGGCTATTTCAGCCACATCGTACTATGCGGCAGAATCATTATATCCGTCTTTGTTGTCAAATCAGGAGCTGGGCTTTCTCATTCCAGGCATCAGGAACACCAGTTTCTGGCTTAGAAACAGCATTGGACAATCATTTGGGAGCAGGTCATCTGCCTTATCCTATTTCTACCTGGGTGGATTCAGAAACAATTATGTCGACTGGAGAGATTCAAGGCAATACCGTGGCAACCTGGCGTTTCCCGGGGCAGAGATCGATGCGGTAAGTGCTTATAATTACATCCGAACCATGGGAGAACTAAACCTCAGACCAATCCGCACACAAAATGTGGGAAGCACCTGGGTCTATCCCACCTATATCCAAACATCTGTTTTTGGCACCCACCTTTTCACCGATCCGGATCAGGCTCTCGCATCAAGGCATATATTCAATGCAGGTTTTCAGACCGACATTGAAGTGGTGATGCTATCATATATGAAAACCACCTGGTCATTCGGATATGCGCGCATGTTTGAACAGGGGGAAGCTTCGCAGGGGCAATGGTTGATTTCATTAAAACTGCTTGGCATGTGAGAATTTCAGCAATAAAACC
>SKOF01000422.1 GCA_007120155.1 Thioalkalivibrio sp.
AGTAAAAAGTCTAGATACGATACTTGAATCGAAGATCGAAAAACGAGAGGCGGAGCAAAAACCAGTTCACGTAGAAGCAAAAGAAATGACACGTGACGCTGTGTATGCAAACACATTCCAACTGATGAGTGCTATTTCCAATAAAAACTATGGAAGAATAGACAAATATCAAAAGCGTTTAGCGGAAGGTGGAGCCTACGGACATTCGGTCAGAGAAGCAGGTGCGTTTTCTACTTTAACTGATCCAGAGGGAGCAGTGCTATTACCTGAAATGGTTTATGCACAGGTTCTGGATATTGAGAAGAATTATGGAGTTGTAAATCAACTTGCTCTAGGTATACCTGTAGAATCAGGTTCCATGAAAGTTCCGAACGTAGCAGGTGACCTTGATGCGTTTGCAACAGGAGAAGGGCAACCGATTAAAACTCGTAAATTTAATTTCGCGAAAGTGAACTTAGACCCACAAAAGTGGGGCGTGATAGTTCCTTGGACAAGCGAAATTTCGGAAGAAGCTGGTGCTAAACTTATGCCTGTAGTAATGAGAAAAATTGCTCAAGCATTTGCAAAAGCAAAAGACGTTGCTGGTCTTTACGGAGATGGAAGTGCAACGTATAATGAGATTACTGGTATTTACAATAAAGCTAATGTAGCTGACATTGTGAGTGCTACACTTACACCTGACAATCTATTAGAACTGCAGTTTAAAATTGCTGCTAGCTTAGTAGATCGCGGTGTGTATGTAATGCACCCGAATACCCGTGAAAAGATCTACGGCTTAAAAGATGGCGAAGGTCGTTATATTTATAAACTTCCGTTTGAAGCAGGCGGAGTCGCATCCTTATGGGGACGTCCAGTCTACTTCAGCGAGGCAGTGGACAATGACCAAGCATCCGTATTCTACGGAGACTTTAGTTACCTCCTATTAGGTCAAGGAAGAGGTTTAACTTCTGACTTGCTAACTGAAGGTACTATCGATGATGTAGATGATAGCGGAACAATTAACTTAGCTACTCAAGACATGAAAGCGTTGAGAGTAACTGAGCGTTTCGATATCGAAATACCGTATGCGACAGCGTTCGCGTTTATAACGCCACAGAGCTAAATAAACTTATAATATGGGGAGGGGCTTCTCTCCCCTATTATATCTAAATAGGAAATTAAATTATGTTAATAACTGTAGAGTATATTATAAATAGAAATATAAATGGGCATTCGGAGATCCATGCGGACAATGCCGATGCTATAAAAACATCTATTAGGAAGATTGTTAATTTAGTTGAGTCGTACCTACGGCGTGGATTGGGAGAAGATGAATATACACAAATAGTATATCCATACGAATGGTTTAAAAGCTACGAACTAGAGTCGGGACATGAAGCATATATAAAATATGCCCCAGTGAATGAGGATATTAGTGAATTGCCAAGTGGAGTTTCAATATCCGATGACGGTGAGAGATTTTTAAGTATTAGTAAACCTAATAAAATAAAATATACTGGAGGCTACACCGAAGAAACGTTGCCCGAAGATTTAAAAAGTGTGATAGCTGATTTAGTTATTTACGACATAGTAAAAGCATCACAAGGAAGACAAGGAATTGATAATAGATTAGTAAGCACGGGAGATATTACAGCAACAATAAGCTCAGAGGATAAAGAGTATGTAAGTCGTATGTTGAAGATGATATCGCACTATAAACGGATCGTGATTTAATGGATAAAATATTTAATAATTTAAATGATATATTAGATGAGCTCCCTAGAATATTAAGGGAGTTTGCAGATGAGGCTCACGTACGCATAGCGTCACAGAGTATAAGCAAGCATATGATAGATGCCCCGGGAGCGGAAGGTACTCCTAATCCAGGGGATACATTAAGAATAGTAACCGGAAGATTAGCACGATCACTAGTGAGAGCTGCTGAGAGTCGCTCTGGAATGGAACATGAGGGTTTTAGGGAACTGACAGTATCAGCTGATAGATTTAGATTAGTGGTGGGTTCGCGTGTCCCTTATGCTGGAGTGCATGAACGTGGATTTGCTCCACGCAATTTAAAAGCACGGCCCTATCTTGAACCAGGGCTTATAGATTCCCGTCCTGTGTTAGAGCAGATGTTACAGGATAAAATTACTAAATTTATTGAGGATAAATTAAAATAATGGTTTCGAAGAGAGAAGCACTTTATAATTATATAATAAATATTTTAGAAGCTCATGAACCTGGCTGGAAGGGAGCTCAGTTCATGAGAGAGGCAACATTTAAATCAGCCTCAAGAGATTCCCGTATCAAGGTAATGGGAAGTCCTACTAAGTATGTTGAAGTAGTATGGAGAGGAACTAGCCCGGACGTTGAAAGTGCCTTTGGTGGGACACACACAGAAGGGGATAGCTTTCAAGTCAACGTTTGGTACGGGTTCAAAGATAGCGACGAGTACGAGTTCAGTTCACAGTCCCGATGGGATGAAATGATGAGAGACGAAGAAGGGTTGTTAACACAACTTTTAAAAGATGGTTACATGTTAGTAGACGGTAAGCCATCGATGTTTGAAGATTTAAGTAATATACAAATAACAGAGGTGTCGCTAGACCGTGAAGGTAAAGAACTAGCACACTTCGCAAGTTTTATGATAACACTAACCTAGCCCGTGATTTGTTAAAATAAAATAAATTAATATTTAAAGGAGTAGAAAACAATATGGCTAAAAAAATATTTAGAAGTGGTTGGACACAGGTAATAGTAGATATTAACACCGGTGACTTTACATCTCCGTTAGCAGTTCTTGATGAACTATTAACAGGGACAGTTATAGAAACTGAAACCGAAACTGTAGACATGGCGGATGGTAGAACAGCATCGGCCGGTAAACGTGCTAACGTCACTATACTGAGTGCTAACCTTGATGATGCAGTATTAGATCCTATACGTGAAGCAGAGGAAGATATTGATAGACTAGCATTTAAGTTTGTTGGTATCAGACCTAATCAAGCGATTATCGTTCGCAACGTTTCGCCACAGGTTAATCTAGTACCTGGAGAAGTTGGACAACTCGGAGCCATCCAAATCACTGGAAGTGGTTTTGCATTGTCTGATGATGAGCTATTCGAAATCGAAATAGGTTCATAATTAACCATAAAATAGAGGGGCGGGTGATCCTCGTCCCTTTATTTACTACAGAGGATAATATGATTTACGTAGAGTTTATTAAGGACATTAAAAATATATTCCCCAAGGGTTACCGTATGTTCATCCCGCGAAACGTATACGAATATTTTAAACAACATGAGCTAGTCAATGAAGTCGATATCGACGATAGAAATAAAAGAATTTAAAATAAACAACACACTCCAACCTTCCGATACATACATACCAACCGCTCAGCTATACATCACCAAACTAATCGTCGATG
>SKOF01000398.1 GCA_007120155.1 Thioalkalivibrio sp.
ATTGTTGTGGAGAAAGCACGAGAAATGATTGAGCGAGGCCGGGGAGTGGAGGTTGTGGCAGGTACCAGCGAAGGAACCTATGCAAGCTCATATGCCCCCGGGGTATTCAACATGCTTTTGAGGATGGGGCTAAACGAAGAAATGATTCAAAACTATTATTCACAGAATGTACAATTTGTACATCAGGGCTATGCTCCACGCTACCATACATCCGTAAATAATGAGTTGTTTACGCCTGTTTTGCTCATGGCTAACAATGAGTTCAGAAGAATTCTGGTATACCTCGATGCTTTGCGACAGGCTACCGCAAGCCCTGGTGACCGGAGGCAGAATCTTTACAACGCATGGATAGAGCTTCTTAAAAGGCATGTGGGCTTCAGGCCTGAAAGCGAATTTCAGGAACTAACAATGGAGCAGGCTGCATCTATGGTATTTGGTGTTCCATTAAGATCAAGTATGTTTGATCAGATACCCTTAAAAGATATTTTCGATGAGTCAGTTTTGCCCAATACTCATCTAAACAGGTATGTAAACAATATTTCATTTAAATATACCGAACTGGAGAGGATTTCAAATACCCAAAACTATCCATACTCATTCGTTTCCAATGATATTTTGTATTACTGGATCGATGTAAACATGCTGCCCTAGTTATAAAACAAATGGGAAGATTACCAATGGATAATTAAAGCAGAAGCCTCCATGATAAATTCTGGAGGTTCCATATGACCAACTTAATCAAATTATAAACAGATGCAATGTTTATTTCATATTGACAATTTATCGTGTGGCTATAATAGCTCTGCAGAAGTATTAAGAGTGCCCCGGCTTCAAATATTTCCCGGCAAAATTTATATTGTACTGGGGAAATCAGGGTCAGGGAAGAGTACGCTGCTTGAGACGCTTGCATTAATGAATCATACTTTCAGATCGGGAAGTGTCCTCTTTAACCCCCCCTCTTTAAATGGAAGTGATTCTCACAAGCTGGAAGATTTTTGGGAAAAGGGCGACAAAGAACAATTGTCTGAAGTAAGACGCAAGCATTTTAGCTTTATTTTTCAGCAAACCAACCTGATGCCCAATTTTACGGTGTATGAGAATATTTATGCTGCAAAGCTTATGCAGGGAGAAAGCAAAGAGGAATGCGAAGAAGCAACTTATGAAATACTTAGCAGGATAGGTATGTCATTTATTGATTCAAACAGAAAAGTAACAGAACTTTCCGGCGGACAAAGACAAAGGGTTGCCTTTGCCAGGGCTATTATATCTTCATACGATGTGCTTTTTGGTGATGAACCAACCGGCAATCTTGATGAGGTCAATTCGGTGGAACTGCTTGGTATATTAAAAGAATATATAAAGGGAAGTAATGGAAACAATCTCAAAACAGCAGTAATTGTAACCCACAATATCGATCTTGCGGCAAGGTTTGCTGATCATGTACTGGTTATTTCAAAGACGAGTGAGGAGGAGCCGGGAAAGATCCTCGCTGAAAACTGCTTTGAGAAGGTTAGTAAGGGTAGTGCTATTGCATGGAAAGATCCCGGAAAAGAATATTCATCGGATCAATTTAAAAGAAAATTACAGGAATTATTTAGTTCTGAGTTATGAAACAGGGTTTTAAAAGCGATTTCAGCAAGCTGTTTTTCAAAAGGGAGTTGCTGCCTTTAACTGGCAGGAACTATTCCAACCTTTTGATCATGATCGCTATGCTTTTTATAGCATTCACTGTAATTGGCTTTGCCGAGGGGAGTTTGCGTTACCTTGAAACCAAAATGAGAGATCCGTTCATCAACTGGGTCAATGTGATCCCACAACCCCACAGGGGCATACCCATAAACCGGGTACTGGATGAACTGAATTCAGAGGAGATCAGTCAAAAGTACCAATTGAAGAATGCCATAGGCTATAATCGCATTCAATATAACTTTTATGATTTTCAGGATATCATTGCTTATTATGAGAGCGGAGAGCTAAATCATGACAGGATTTATCCATTTGCTGCCAGAACTCTTGACCTTGGTGATCCTGTAATGGATGAGATTTTTTCAAGCAGAAACCACATTCGTGGTGAGGCTTATACAGGTGCATCCGAAACAGGCCTGGTTGTAACAGCAGATATGCTGGAGAGGCTTAACTATCCCCTTAATACACCCTACATCTGGATGGATTTCATGGCTGCCCGCACTTCAGATATGACCGATGTCAGGGTTGCTATCCCTGTAAAGGTAAGGGCCGTAGTGCGATATTTGCCAGGTTTGGCGGCATGGACAGCAAGTACTTATTTCAACCAGCAGCGAAGATATCATTTTGGCAATAATCCTTTTAATCCGCTCAATGACAACCGACTGGTAATTGCCTATCATGGAGATAAAGAGCAGGTAAGTGAGGTGGTAACCCTTCTGGAGCATTTACTCGGTCAGGTAACAATGATTTCAGGGCACAGCCTTGCCAGTGTATGGTCCGAGCCACGGTACGATGAAAATGATAATATAGAACGATACCTGCTTTATGCAAATTTCCGGCCCAGGGAAATCACTATGGAACAGCTGGATGCGATATTTCTTGAGTTATTTAATCATGAAGATACTGCTCCATTCAGGGATTACATTTACCGGCTTTTTGATTATGAAACCCGGTTCAGGAGTTTGCAAACAGTAGAGCAATACGACAGGATATCCCTAAACTTCTCAAATCTTGATCAACTCAGGCAATTCAGCGTGCTTCTAGAGAATAATTACAATCTTCATATTGATATGGCACAGATTGAAAGCAGGGAAAACTACAATTTTATCAGTCGCTTAACAGGGATCATATCCCTGGTACTTATCGGGTTTAGTGTAGTGAGCATTTTGCTTTTTATGGCGTATTTGCTCAAAAGACACCTGGAAAGCATTAGCAGAAACCTGGGAACATTTAAGGCTTTTGGTTTATCAGATAACATACTGATCAATATCTATGTACAAATAGTGCTCTTTATCCTTGGCTGTGCAACCATCATAGGGTTGATTCTGTCGGCTATGTTTGGTTATGCAGGTGGGATGCGTTTGATCCTGTTTCTTTTTGGGGCTAAAATGGAAACAGGTATATATTTCTCGCTGGCAAGCTATTATTTGCTTTTGGCACTTACGCTGCTGATTCTGTTTTCTGTTATCACTTTGAGGGCGATAACCAGGAAAATACTCAGCAATACACCAGGAGATTTAATTTATGAAAGGGAATAAGGGCAATTCGTTGGTCGGAAATTGAAGTTATTAGAAAACAAAACTACTGTATGTATACAGTTTCTATGGAAAACAAAAAGCGTGATCGACTTAAAGTAGAGATCACTGATTAAAAAAAATAACACATGGAGATATGAAGAAAAAAAATCTGACAAGAAACATGATAATACCTCAAGGTA
>SKOF01000281.1 GCA_007120155.1 Thioalkalivibrio sp.
ATCGACAATCCGGCGCGCATCGCGCTGGACTTCCCCGACACCCGGAACGCCCTCTCCCAGCGCAGTCAGGACATCGGCGTGGGCCTTGCCCGCTCCATTTCCACGGCGGAGGCGCGCGACCGCACCCGCGTGGTGGTCAATCTGGTGCGCATGGTCCGCTACGACACGCAGGTGCGGGGCAACGATCTCATCCTCACCCTCTCGCCCACGGGGGACGGCGGCACGCCTGCTGCCGCACCCGGAACCGTCTCCACCGCCGCCGCGCCCGGGCGGCCCGCGCGATCCGTATCGCGGGAGCTGACCAACGTGGACTTCCGCCGTGGCCCGGAAGGCGAGGGCCGCGTCGTGATTCACCTCTCGGACCCCAGGACCACCGTGGATGTGCGCGAGCAGGCCGGACGCATCGAGCTTTCGTTCGCGCGTGCCAGCCTGCCCGAGGCGCTGGAACGCCGCCTGGACGTGGTCGACTTCGCCACGCCGGTGCAGACCATCGATGCCATCTCCGAGACCGACCGGGTGCGGATCGTGGTGGCCACCAGCGGGCGCTATGACACCATCTCGTACCAGATGGAGGACCGGTTCACCCTGGAGGTGAAACCCGTTACCGAGGCCGAGGCCGAGGAGATCCAGCGCGAACGCTTCACCTACACCGGGGAGAGGCTGTCGCTCAACTTCCAGGACATCGAGGTGCGCTCGGTGCTGCAGCTGATCGCCGACTTCACCGACCTCAACATCGTCGTGAGCGACTCGGTGACCGGCAACATCACCCTGCGTCTGCGCAATGTGCCCTGGGATCAGGCCCTGGACATCGTGCTGCGCTCCCGGGGCCTCGACATGCGCGAGGCGGGCAACGTCATCTACGTGGCACCCAGCGAGGAGATCGCCGCGCGGGAGCAGCTGGAACTCGAAAGCCAGCAGGTTCTGCAGGAACACGCGCCGTTGCGCGCCGAGTTCATCCAGGTCAACTATGCCCGGGCCGAGGATGTGGCGGGCATCATCCGCAGTGAGCGCGCCACCTTCATGTCGGACCGCGGCAGCCTGACCGTGGACAGCCGCACCAACACCCTGCTGATCCAGGACACCGACGCAAAACTCGAGGAGATCCGCCGGCTGGTGGACCGCCTGGACGTGCCCGTGCAGCAGGTGCTCATCGAGACGCGCATCGTCATCGCCTCCGATGACTTCGCCCGGGATCTGGGCGCGCGCTTCGGTGTCTCCGGCGCCCGGCAGGCCGGACGGGGCGTCACGACCATCGGTGGCAACCTGAGCGCCACCGACAGCATGGTCGGCGACGCGGCCACCAATCTGGCCACGACCGGCAATCCCTTCCCCGTGGGCGTACCCGGCCTCTCGGACCGCCTCAACGTGGGGCTGCCCGTCACCGCGGCGGGCGCCGGCCAGTTCGCGCTGTCCATCCTGCGGCCCGATGTGCTGCTGGACCTGGAGATCTCCGCCCTGCAGGTGGAAGGCCGCGGCGAGATCATCTCCAGCCCGCGGGTGATCACCGCCAACGGCCAGACGGCACGCATCCAGCAGGGTGAACGCATCCCCTACCAGGAGGCCACCTCCAGCGGCGCTACGGCCGTGCAGTTCATCGAGGCGGTGCTGGCCACGGAGGTGACGCCGCAGATCACCCCCAATGGCAACATCATCCTCAACATCAAGGTGAACAAGGACAATCCGGGCACCCTCGAGGTACAGGGCACCCCGTCCATCGAGACCCGCGAGGTGGAGACCCAGGTGTTCGTGCGTAACGGCGAGACCGTGGTGCTCGGCGGCGTCTACGAGATCGACACGCTGGAGACCCTGGAGAAGGTGCCCTTCTTCGGCGATCTCCCGGGCCTGCGCCACCTGTTCCGGCGGACCGGGTCCTCCAGCCGCAAGGCCGAACTGCTGATCTTCGTCACGCCGAAGGTGGTCGACGAAGCCCTCCTCGACCGCTGACCTACGGGGATGAACGGCGTGAACAACCATGACAACTTCAGGCATCCGAAGCATGCCGGGGCACGTAACATTCCAGGAGCCAGGCCCATGAGCTTTAGAACACTCGTCCGCACTCTGACCGTACTGCTGATGGTGGTTGCCCTGAACGGCTGCGGGGGCGGCAGCGGGAGCGGGTTCAATGCCAACGAGAGTTGGGGGATCAGCCTTGAGGTGCACTCGCAGGTCCTGCCGGCCAACCTCCTGGACCGCGACCCCTGCCTGGGCGTGACCTGCTTCCATACGATACAGGTCGACGTGACCGTCACCGACCACCAGGGCAACGCCATCACCCATTTTGACGGAGACCCCCTGGAGGTGGCGCTGAGCATGGGCCCCGGCGGCCACGGCTACATCACCCGGCTCGACCAGGATGACGATGACAGGGATGAGGTCGATTATTTCCGCGGATATGTAAAGGTGGACGATGAATGGATCAAGGTCCACTGGCATCAGCTCACCGCCCAAGCCGGTGCCGGCGGTACCGCCCGGTTCTTCTTCACCAGCACCGACAACCCGGGCGACGTGACCCTGACCGCCTCGGTCACCACCCCCTCAGGCGCCGCGGTCACCCGCAAGACCAACGTGACGGTCGGTTCCACCGCGGGCACCGGGATGCCCACCCAGGCGCTGATCTACAGGGATCCGGGCGTCATCTTCGTCCAGGGTATGAGCAAGCAGTCCCAGAGCCGCCTGGTGGCCCTGGTGTTCGACGAGAAGATGGGCGCCGTGGACGATCCCGATCCGGGCGTCAACAACGTGCTCATCGAGATCATCGACGGCCCGGACGCGGGAGAGTACCTGATCGGCAGGAATGCCAACGGGGACATCATGCGGGGCAACGCCCTGCTGCTGCCCACCCGCAACGGCAAGGCGGAGTTCGAACTGGTGTCGGGGACACAGCCCGGGACCGTCGGTCTGCGCGTCACCGCCGACGGTGACGACAACAACGTGGACAACGTGATTGCATCACCCGTGGTGGGCGGCGCGGCGGTGGTCATCACCACCACCGGCGTCGGCCCGCCGCTCGCCATCGTCACCTCGGAACTGCCGGACGGCAACTATCGCGATACCTACGCCGCCCTGCTCGAGGCCACCGCCGGGATACCGCGGTACACCTGGACCGTGACCCCCGGCCACCTGCCCGACGGCCTGGGCCTCGACCCCACCGGGGTGATCTCGGGCACCGCCAACTTGCCGGGCACCTTCTGTTTCGTGGTCCGGGTGACCGACAGCACCGCCCCCCCGCGCGACCCCCCGGAAGAGGCGAGCCGCGCATTCTGCATCAACATCGACGGAGAACGCCCCCCCTCAACCCTTCGGATCCGGCAGTCCACATTCAACCAGCCTCCCGCGTGCGCCGGCGAATCCTATGCCCAGACACTGGGCGCCCAAGGCGGCACGGAGCCCTACCAGTGGAC
>SKOF01000553.1 GCA_007120155.1 Thioalkalivibrio sp.
AACTGTCCCTGCCACCCATCGCGGTTGCCGTGCTCGACGACGGCGGACACCTCAAGGCCCTGCAGCGCGAGGACGGGGTGTCCTTCCTGCGCGTGCGTATCTGCCAGGCAAAGGCCTGGGGCGCGCTGGGGATGGCGGTGGACTCCCGGCGCATCGCGGAGCGTTACGAGCAGGGTGGTCTTCAGCAAGGTTTCATCGACGGGCTGAACGCCATGAGCGGCGGCCGGGTCGTGCCATTGCCCGGCGGCGTGCTGATCCACGATCAGGCGGGCCGGATCCTGGGGGCCGTGGGCATTGCCGGCGCCGCATCCGATGACGACGAAACCTGTGCCCGGGCGGGCATCAAGGCCGCCGGCCTGAAGTAGGCCGCTAGCCCGCATATCTCACCACCCTTCTACTGCGGCCGCCGATCCGCTCGCTGTGACGGGGCGTGCTCGCTCCGGCCGGCTTGACGTAGTGTCGGCTACGCCTGCGCCGTCCTCCGGTCCGCGCGCCCCGTCACAGCGGCGCCTCGACGCCCTCGCCACGAACGGTGGTGAGATATGCGGGCTAGGATCAGCGCCGCGTGACGTAATCCTCCGCCCGTACACGGCCCAGCGCCCACAGGCCCAGCACGGGGCCCGGCAGCATCAGCCACAGCACGGCCAGTTCCTGGGTCGGCCAGAGGCGGGTGACCACGGCGATGGACGGGATGGTGAGCGCAAAACCCACGGCATTCATCATGGCCAGCGCCGCGCCCAGGCGGTCCCTGGGCGCGCTGAGGGAGGCCAGAGCGGTGAACTGGGGCGAGTCGGCGATCACCGTCAGGCCCCAGAGCCCCAGCAGCAGAAGCAGGAATGCCGGCGGCAGGTGACCGAGCCAGGGGTAGACCAGGCAGAGGGTGCCCGAGATGCCCAGTGCCCAGCGGGCCACCCGCAGACTGCCCGTTCGCCGGCTGAGGCGGCCACCCAGCACGCACCCGATGGCACCCACGCCGATCACAGCGAAGGCCAGCCACGGCAGCCAGGGCAGGGGCCATTCCAGGCGCAGCAGTTCCCGCAGGACCAGCAGCGGGACCAGGGTCCAGAAGGCGAACAGTTCCCAGCAGTGACCGAAGTAACCGAGGGCGGCGGCGCGAAACGGGCGCCGGGCGAAGGCGCCGAGCCCGGCCCAGGGCCGTCCCGCGCCGGCGGTGGCGGGCAGATGGGGGCCGTCACCCAGGCGGCGCACCATCACCGCGGCCAGCAGCGCGAGCAGCGAGGAGATGGCCATCGGCCATTGCCAGGGCAGGTCCAGGGTGACCCCGCGCAGGAGATGGGGCAGGGCGATGCCCAGGGTCAGCATGCCCAGCAGCCAGCCCAGGGCCGCGCCCGCATGCTTCGGCGTCCAGCTCACCACCAGCTTCATGCCCAGGGGATAGATGCCCGCCAGACACAGGCCGGTGACGAATCGCAGTACCCATGCCAGGGTCAGGTCATGGGCGGTGAGGATGAAGGCGGCATTGACCAGCGCGCCGGCCACCGCGGCCCCCGCGAACAGCCGGCTGGCGCGGACCCGGTCGGCCAGGCCCGTGCCCGCCAGCAACAGCGTACCGGTGATGAAACCCGCCTGCACGCCCACGGTGAGCAGGCCCAGGCCGGCTTCGGTCAGACCGGTTTCCCGGTGCAGTGAGACCGCCACGCCGTTGATGCTGAACCAGAGCGAAGTGCCGAAAAGCTGTGCCAGTACGATCACGGTCACGGGATGCCGGCCGATCCAGCCGGCGGGGGGTCCTGCTTCGGGTGCGGGGGTCGGCATCTTGAGGGCGGGGAGGTGTTGTTCCGGCGTGATGGTTTAGCGGGGACTTTACGCCATGGACCAGGGGCGGGTCATGCGGGCGGTCTTCGGCCTGCCGGGGAGCCGATGCCGGTGAGGTCCCGTCGACACACCTGTTTTCGTGAGGATATCGGCCTCTTCCCGGTGAGAGTCAGCGGCGACCGGGCTCTCAAGGCCGGCGTCTCATGATGTGTGCACGGCGATGCCTTATCATGGGGCGCCGATTCAGGCTGCGTATGGCCAGGGGCCGATCCTTACGATGCTCAAGATCGTGACATTGCTGGTGTTGCTCGCCTTCGCCTGGTGGCGGTTCCGGCGCTACCTGTGGCACCGGCGATTACGCCGGGAAGGGGTGGAAATCCCCGAGCAGAAGGGGCCCCGGGCAGTGACCCTGTTGGCGGGCGTGATGCTGGCGGTCTATGGCGGCTACATGCTCTGGCACCTGTTCGGCACCGTATCGTCGGGATCCTGAACGCCCTGAATGGCGCCACCATGACGACCGCGGGCCGGCTGCGCGACCTTGGCCGGACAGGGGTATTTTGCGTACGGGCTCGCGGGGATATCGCATCCACTCGGGGGGCTCCCATGGTCGTGACCGGGCCCTGTGCCCGTGCCCATATACCGGGCCGTGATCATTGACATCACCATAACTTGTTCATATAACCGGAAAAAAATTACGTATATTCAGCTCAGGGGTATTCACTTTGTCTTCGAAATCCTCCGGTGAAGAGGCGGGTTCGGCGCGTCTGCGCGTATATTCGGATCAGACCATCCATGAGGCGTTCGCGCAGTTTCTGGGCATCACGGAGCAGGATCAGCGGCTGCTGGTCAGGTACCACGAGGTCCTGATCGGCGAGAGCGAGCGTTTTGCCGAGATCTTCTACGATTACCTGCTGAGCTACCCGGTCACCGCGCAGATCCTGGCCCGATACCAGAAGGGCGGCGGCGAGCTGCGCGCGCTGATCAACTCCCAGCTGGGTCACCTGTGGCAGTTGCTCTCCGGTCGAGTGGACCGGGAGTCGGCCCGTCGTCTGGCCCATATCGGTGATGTGCATTACGGCTTTGGCGTGGAGCCGGTGTGGGTGATGGGGGCCTACCTGCTGTACTGGGATCACCTGCACGCGCGCCTGGCGGATGTCCCGGAGCCCGAGCGCACTGCCCTGGAGAACGCGGTGACGAAGTTTCTGTTCCGCGACATGGGGCTGATGCTTGAGGGTTATTGGGATGCGGCGGTGCGCCAGGTGCAGGACGAGCGCAACAAGGCGCAGGCGCTGCGCGAGCAGATCACCAGCCTGCTGTCGAATCTGCCCCAGGTGCTGTGGTCGGTGGACGTGGTGCGCAACGAGCCGCTGTACGTGAGCCCCAGCAGCAGGCGGATCTGCAACATGGACGTGGACATGCCGATTCCCTGTCTGAACTGGACCGTGGCGGAGGACCGCGAGGCGGTGCGCCAGGCCTGGCGCAAGGCGCTGGAGGGCCGTCAGGTGGGTGTGGAGAGCCGGGTCAGGACGCCGGACGGGGAGCTGCGCTGGTTCCGGCGCGTGTTTCACCCCTTCACCGACGAGAGCGGTCGCGTGGTGCGCATCGACGGGCTCATGGAG
>SKOF01000236.1 GCA_007120155.1 Thioalkalivibrio sp.
GGAAAAATTTGAGGGATTGGCGGGGGTGCATCAGCATACGCTATTTTATTAAAAAGACAAAATAATCCCATAATTGTTTAACCCGGCAAAAAAAACCATTGCCTGTAACTATTCACGAAATCAAACGTCTTAAAGATATTCTTTATTTTAAAAACGGCAATTATGTACAAACAAACCAAAGTTTTTGCAAACGGCCTTGCATTGCTTTTCATCATCAGTTTCTGCTCCATACAGGCCATGGGGCAGTGGCGAGCCATTAGCGGCAGCGGGAATGTGGTCAGCGAGACCAGGACCATCACAGGCTTTGACCAGATTACCGTAGGCGGGGCCTTCGACCTTTTTATCACAATTGGTGACGGATGGCATATAGAGGTCGTAGCCGATGACAACCTGATGGAACGCATACAGATCGAGACCATCGGAAAAACCCTGCGTATTGGCATGACGCCTTCCACAAACCTCCGCAGGTACAAGGAACTTAAAGTCCATGTCACCATGCCCGCCATTCGAGAACTGAAGACCAGCGGTGCGTCCACAGCTGTATTTACCAATGCCGTAAGGCAACCCATGCTGGTCCTGTCTTCCAGCGGCGCCAGCGATATCCGCTTGAGCGTGGAGGTGGATGAGTTGTATGTCAATTCTTCGGGTTCATCAGACGTACATATTAGCGGATTTGCTGCTTTTGCAGAGGTCAGCGCCAGCGGTTCCAGCGACTTCAGGGGCCAAAATTTTGAATGTGCCGTAGCCAGTGTAAGACTGAGTGGCTCATCAGATATGTGGGCCACAATCACCCAAAGGGTCACCGGCTCCCTTTCCGGCTCATCCGACCTTAGAATTGTTGGCGGGAGTCCGGTTGTAGATGTCCGCACCAGCGGCTCTTCAGGCGTCAGGCAGTCCGGAAGATGAGCGGAGTATCCGTTCGTTCACGAACAATACCTCCTCTTCACTGATGGTATGCCCCATATCCGGGTAGATTTGCATATGCACATCGGCATTCATGTTCTGTAAGATCTTCCCTGATTCATGCACACGCGCCACAGGTATATGCATGTCGGGATCGCTGCTACCTATGAAAACAGGGGTTCGGGCAAAGTCCCCGGGATAATTTTCCGGGCGGATGCGATCCCCGATGAGTCCGCCTGTAAAAGCAATCACCCCGCCATAACGCTTTGCATGTCGTGCCGTATATTCCAGCGTCAGACAAGCCCCTTGAGAAAAGCCCAGAAACCAGATGGTGTCCGGGGCAAAGCCCTCACGTACCAAATCCGACTCCATGCGTTTCAGCAGGGCAAGGGCCGATCCAAGCCAGGGCTCGTTGCGCTCCGGCGGGACCATGAAAGAATGTGGGTACCAGGTGTTGTTTGTCGCCTCGGGGGCCAGCAGGGCAAACCCCTCCAGTGCCAGCTGGGGGGCCAGTCCGACTATATTGCCGGCTGTGGCCCCACGACCATGGACCATGATCATCACTCTTTCTGCGCTCTCCAGGGGGAGTCCCGCTTTATGAATCCGGGCTGTATGCATGGTCATTCCTTTAAAAATGTTCTGGCAATTACTGATACGCTTCAAGGGCAATTACTGATACGCTTCAAGATTGAGCTTCAGGGCCGGAAGGCTTTTTTCCAGCTGCGGACGGAAAGGCTCGTAGCGTGGTGGAAGCATTAGTCCCTCACCCAGACTTTCTGCCGGTTCATCCACAGCAAACCCCGGCGCTTCCGTCGCCACTTCGAACAATACCCCCGAAGGCTCCCTGAAATAAATGGACTTGAAGTACTGCCTGTCGATCACCGGTGTAGGGTTCAGCATACGCTCGGCAATCCGCCGCCTGGCAATCAGCTGGGTTTCCTCATCGGGCGTGCTGAACGCCAGATGGTGAATGGTGCCCGCCCCGCTCATGCCATTGCCTGAGGCATTGGGTACCAGTATATCGATGTAGTTGCCGGGGGCATCGGTGGCCGCGAAACGGAACCTGTTCCCCTGCTCGGCGATCAGCACATGGTCCATCTGGTTGGTAAGCAAAGCCGCAGTGCGCTCATAACCCCCGGCCCATATTTCTGCACTGAAGAAACCACGGATGGCATGCTCAGCGGGAATATGGCCGTAGGTGAAGCCAGGACGCGGGTCATGCTCATTGAACACCAGTTCCAGGCCCAGCCCATCGGGATCCTCAAAATAAATGAATACTTCATTCCCCAGCCGCTCCTGGGCATCTTTGTGCGGCACCCCAAAACGCTTCAGCCTTTCCTCCCAGAAACCGATCGAATCCAGGGGCACCGAAAAGGTGGTCGTATTGACCAGCCCCTTCCCATGGCTGCCCCGCCGGATGCCCTCGTAGGGGAAAAAGGTAAGAATACTTCCCGGGCTCCCCGCTTCATCCCCGTAATAGAGATGGTAAACGTCCGGGGCATCGAAGTTGACCGTCTTCTTGATAAAGCGCAAGCCCAGCACCCCGGTGTAAAAATCAAGGTTTTTTGCCGGGTCGGAGGCCAGGGCAGTGATATGGTGTATGCCTGTGATGTTTCTTTTCATCGGATAGTACATGCTTGTAAGCCGGTCCCTCCCGCAGACACCGGCTGGTTTCCAAAGTACAAACAATGTTTGTCCCATAATGTTTGAGGCTCTGCCGGCCATGCCGGACAAGAGACATATTCCGGATGCAATTGCAAAAACCCGGAGACGGGTGCTAAGCTTTCCCTGAAAAGAATTAATTTTGGACCCGTGCCCGCAAAGGCAAGGTCCAAGCCAGCCGCCAACAGCCAACAACCAATAGCCAACACCCAACAGCCAATAGCCAATAGCCAACACCCAACAGCCAATAACCAATAGCCAATAGCCAATAGCCAACACCCAACAGCCAATAGCCAACAACCAATAGCCAATAGCCAATACCCAACATATGGAAAGCAAACTGCAACAGGCTTACGACCCAGAAACATTCAACCGGCTTGGCCATGAGCTGGTTGAACTGCTCACAAAATACCTATCCGACTCCAAAAATAAGGAAATCAATGTACTGGACTGGAAAGAACCCGGGGAGCAGCTTGCTTTCTGGAGGGATTATGAGCTGAACGGCCAGCCGCTCACGCGTCTGTTTGAGGACATCCTGAAATATTCCAACCATATGCACCACCCCCGTTACCTGGGCCACCAGGTATCCCCGTCCATGCCCGTTACGGCTCTGGCGGGTTTACTGGGGGCATTTGTCAACAACGGAATGGCCGTCTATGAGGTTGGCCCTTCTGCCACGGCCATCGAAAAGCTGGTCGTGGAGAGTTTCCTGGAGCGCCTGGGGTTCTCAGAGAATGGGGATGGCTCCATCACCTCGGGAGGCACGCTGGCCAACCTGACCGCCCTGCTGGCGGCAAGGAAGGCGGTGGAGGGAACCGATGTCTGGGA
>SKOF01000505.1 GCA_007120155.1 Thioalkalivibrio sp.
CGTGCGGCTCTGGCGCGCCCTCAAGACCCTGGGGGCGGGGACCCTGCGTGACGGGGTCTACATCCTGCCGGAACGTCCCGACCTGCACGAGACCCTGCGCGGCCTTGCGGAGGACATCCGCTCCGCCGGCGGTCAGGCTCACCACCTGGTCTTTTCCGTCCCCGCCCCGGAGGAAGACCGCTACCGGAATCTGTTCGACCGCTACGAGGAATACCAGGCCATCACGGGAGCTGCGACGGCGCTGGCCGGCCAGGTCGATGATCTGGGCGAACCGGAGTTGATCAAGCAACTGCGCCAGATCCGGCGTGACGCCGAGCATCTGCACCGGATCGACTACTTTCCGGGGCCGGAACGTGACGCCATGCGCGCACGACTGGAAATCCTGGAGACTGCGGTCCAGGCAAGGCTCTCCCCCGACGAGCCTTCCCAGGCACCGGAACAATCCACCCCTCGCCTCAATACCCGCGATTACCGGGGCCGGACCTGGGCCACGCGTGCCTCTCTCTGGGTGGATCGGGTGGCCAGCGCCTGGCTGATCGATCGGTTCATCGATCCCGAGGCCCAGTTCCTGTGGCTGAGCCGGCCTGCGGACTGCCCTGCTGATGCCCTGGGCTTCGACTTCGACGGTGCAACCTTCACTCACGTGGGCGACCGGGTCACGTTTCAGGTCCTGACGGAGGCCTTCTCCCTGGACGTTGATCCCGGGCTGGTGCGTCTGGGCGAACTGGTGCGTTTCCTGGATATCGGCGGCGCCCCGGTCGCCGAGGCTGCCGGTTTCGAGGCCGTCCTCACGGGCGCCAAGCAACGCTGCGGTGATGACGATGCCCTGCTGGCCGCGGTGTCGCCGGTTCTGGAAGACCTGCACCGCAGTTTCTCTCCCGCACAGAAACTGACCAGATGAGCCGCGAGGCCGGCACCCGACCCGCCGCAACCGAAAAACCAGCGCCTGTCGGCCTGCTGGAGGCCTTCCGCTGGTGGCTGAAACTGGGCTTCATCAGCTTCGGTGGCCCCGCCGGGCAGATCAGCATCATGCACCAGGAACTGGTGGAGCGGCGGCGCTGGATCTCCGAGCACCGCTTCCTGCACGCCCTCAACTACACCATGGTGCTGCCGGGACCGGAGGCCCAGCAGCTGGCCACCTACATCGGCTGGCTCATGCACGGCACCCTGGGCGGAATCATAGCCGGCACGCTGTTCGTGCTGCCGTCGCTCTTTATCCTCATCGGGCTGACGTGGATCTATCTCGCCTTCGGAGACGTGCCTGTCGTCCAGGCCATCCTCTACGGCATCAAGCCCGCGGTGACCGCCATCGTGGTACACGCCGCCTGGCGCATCGGCAGCCGCGCCCTGAAAAACGGTGCGCTCTGGGCCATGGCGGCGGCGGCGTTCGTCGCCATCTTCGCCCTCAACATTCCCTTCCCCTACATCGTCATCGGCGCAGGGATCATCGGCTGGATCGGCGGGCGCCTGTCGCCGGAACGTTTCAGGCTGGGCGGCGGGCACGGACCGGCCGGCAAGGACGGCTACGGCCCCGCGCTCATCGATGACGACACGCCGGTCCAGCCATGGATGCGATTCCGCTGGCCCCGGGTGATGCTCTTCGCGGCGATCGGCCTGCTGCTCTGGGCGGGCGTGCTGGGCGGACTGTTCGCCGTGTACGGCTGGGACGGCACGCTCACGCGCATGGGCGTGTTCTTCACCCAGGCGGCGCTGGTCACCTTCGGCGGCGCGTACGCCGTGCTGCCCTACGTCTACCAGGGCGGCGTGGAGACCTACCAGTGGCTCACGGCGCACCAGATGATCGACGGCCTGGCGCTGGGTGAATCGACACCCGGGCCGCTGATCATGATCGTGACCTTCGTGGGATTCGTGGGCGGCTGGACGCACGAGTTCCTCGGCCCGGATTCCCTGGTGATGGCCGGTATATTGGGGGCGCTGGTGGCCACCTTCTTCACCTTCCTGCCGTCCTTCCTGTTCATCCTGGTGGGCGCCCCGGCGGTGGAGGCCACGCGCCATGAACTGCACTTCACCGCGCCGCTCACGGGTATCACCGCAGCGGTGGTAGGCGTGATCCTGAACCTCGCCGTGTTCTTCGCCTGGCACGTGCTCTGGCCGCAGGGCTTCGAAGGTGACTTCGAATGGTTTTCCGCCCTGCTCGGCATTGCCGCCTTCATCGCCCTGTTCCGGTACAGGGTCGGCATCATCCCCATGCTGATCGCCTGCGCTGTGATCGGGGCGAGCTACCGGTTGCTTCTGCAGGGGGCGTAGCGGTGTTCGAGCCTTCAACATCAAGCTAATCGACAATTGAGGTGAGTATGACCAGACACAGTGCTTTGATGCTAAGAGCAAGCCTGATGGCCTTTCTCCTGACGACCGGCATGGCAAAGGCAGTGGCCGGGGATATCCTTCCCGAAGCCCAGCCGGTCGCGCCCAACACCTGGGCGTGGATCGGTCCCTACGGGGGGCCGACACCGGAGAACCGCGGGTTTCGCATGAACCTCGGTTTCGTGGTCGGCGCAGAGGCCGTGGCGGTGATCGACTCCGGATACGGTCCGGACATGGCAGCAGAGATGCTCGACAGGATTCGCTCGCATACGGACCTCCCCGTGCGCTACGTGATCAACACCAACTCCCAGGCACACCGATTCATGGGCAATCCGGTGTTCCGGGAGCAGGGGGCCACGATCATCGCGGCCAGGGAAGCCGTGGAGCGCATGCAGAGCGACGGCGCGGCCTTCGCGCAGTCGATCGAACGGACGCTCGAGCTGCCCGCCGGTCACGTGCAGCCGCCGGCGGCGCCGGACGTCCTGGTGGAGACGCGCAAGGAGCTGGATCTGGGGGGCGGCGTGACGCTGACGGTCGAAGACATGGGCAGCACCCATACCCATGGCAGCCTCGCCGTGCATGCGGCACCCGACAACGTGGTGTTCGCCGGTGACGTCCTCTACGGCGGGCGTCTGCTGGCCGTTCTCCCGGTGGGGGACATGGCGGGTTGGATCGAGGCCTTCGATCGACTGGCCTCCGAGTACGGGGATGCGTTGTTCATCCCCGGACATGGCGAGCCGGGATCCATCGGGGAGTTTCAGCACCCGACCCGGGATTATCTGGCATCGCTCATGGATCACATGGACGCGGCCGTGGAAGCAGGCACCGACATGCAGTCCGCCATCAACGACTTCGACGCGAGTCGATGGGAGGGGCTGGCGGACTTTGACGCCCTGGCGCCGCGCAATGCCAACATCGCCTACCAGGAGAGTGAGCGCAGGATCTTCGGATTCTGAGTGACAGGCAGACCTCCGGTGTCCCGGCCGGCGTTGTTTACAGGCAAGTCAAGGGCGTAGGGCGGATAAGCGGAGCGCATCCGCCATGCCTGAGCCGGGTGTGCCGGATGC
>SKOF01000228.1 GCA_007120155.1 Thioalkalivibrio sp.
GAGCACCTGATCCGGGGCGAGGCCTCCGGCGCGGGCAACGTCCTCATGGCCGTGGGGGCCCGGACGGGGCGGGACGGGATCCACGGGGCGACCTTCGCCTCGGAGGAGCTCACGGAGGAGTCGGAGTCGCGCCGCCCTGCCGTGCAGGTGGGCGATCCCTTTATGAAGAAGCTCGTGATGGAGTCCTGCCTGGAGCTGATCAAGAGCGGCATCGTGGTGGGCATCCAGGACATGGGCGCCGCCGGCCTGACCTGCTCCAGCGCCGAGATGGCCAGCAAGGCGGGCAACGGCATGGAGCTCAATCTGGATAAGGTGCCCTGTCGAGCCGAGGGTATGACCCCTTATGAGATGATGCTCTCGGAGAGCCAGGAGCGGATGCTCTTCGTGGTCAAGCCCGAGGACGTGGAGCAGGCTCAGGCGATCTTCGCGCGTTGGGAGGTGCCCTGCGTCGAGGTGGGGAAGGTCACCGACGACGGCCGGCTACGGCTCTTCTTCGAGGGCGAAGAGGTAGGGGATCTGCCTGTACGAGCCCTGGTGGACGAGTGCCCTGTCTACGAACGCCCTGTGGAGCGGCCGGCCTACCTCGACGAGGTGCAGGTGGACGCCCTCGGGGAGCCCGAGGTGCGGGGCGTCGACGCCCTGACGGGGGCGCTGGAGGCCCTGCTCGCCGACGCCACGGTGGGGAGTAAGCGCTGGATCTACGAGCAGTTCGACCACATGGTGCAAGGCAACACCCTGCAGCCTCCCGGCGGCGCTGCCGCCGTGGTGGAGGTGCAGGGCACGAAGAAGGCGTTGGCCATGACGCTGGATGGCGACGGCCGCCACGTGTACCTCGACCCCTTTGAGGGGGGTAAGGCCACGGTAGCCGAGGCGGCGCGCAACCTGGTCTGTGTGGGGGCGCGGCCCCTGGCGGTGACGGATAACCTGAACTTCGGGAGCCCGGAGAAGCAGGCCGTGTACTACCAGCTCTTCCGGTCCGTGGCCGGGATGGCCGAGGCCTGTCGGGCCTTCGAGACCCCCGTGATCGGCGGCAACGTGAGCCTCTATAACGAGCACACCGAGGGCGCGATCTACCCCACGCCCGTGGTGGGGATGGTGGGGTTGATCGAGGACTACGATCGGGCCGTGGGCGGGGCGTTGCGCCCGGGGCTGAAGGTGGCGGTGCTCGGAGAGACAAGGGCCGAGCTTGGGGGCAGCGCGCTGCGGGCCGTGGTGCACGGGAAGAAGGACGGCGCGCCGCCGAAGATCGACCTGCAGGCCGAGCGGGCGCTGCAGAAGGCCATGGTGCAGGCCGCCTCCGAGGGGCTCCTCGCCGCGGCGCGGGACTGCTCTCACGGGGGGCTCGCCGTGACGCTCTCAGAGCTCGCCATCGCCGGGAGCGTGGGCGCCGAGCTGCACTTTGAGACGGACCTGCGGCCTGACCACTTCCTCTTCTCCGAGAGCGCCGGTCGGATCGTAGTCGGCGTGGAGGAGGAGCACGCCAAAGCGCTCACGTCCGTGATGGAGGCCCACGGCGTGCCCCTGATCTGGGCGGGACAGGCCGAAGGCGATCGCCTGCGGGTGCAGGTCAACGGCGAAGAGGCCATCGACGCCGCCTTGGAAGATCTGCGAGACGCCTTCGAGGGGGCGCTATGGTCGTGACGGGCTACTACAACGAGGC
The DNA here is from genome assembly GCA_007120155.1 of Thioalkalivibrio sp. Taxonomy (GTDB): domain Bacteria; phylum Pseudomonadota; class Gammaproteobacteria; order Ectothiorhodospirales; family Ectothiorhodospiraceae; genus Thioalkalivibrio_A. The sequence continues at coordinate 1,661 of SKOF01000228.1, forward strand.
CCGCAGTGGTCGGGGGCTCTACGCGCACCCCGGCGAGGAGTGCGGGATTTTCGGGGCCGTAGGCCACGAGGAGGCGTCCTTCTTGAACTACTACGGCCTCCATGCCCTGCAGCATCGGGGACAGGAGAGCTGCGGGATCTGCTCCAGCTATGGGGGTCGCTTTCATCACCGCCGGGGTATGGGGCTGGTCAAGGAGGTCTTTACCCAGGAGGATCTCCTGAGCCTGCCGGGGATCGCCGCCATCGGACATGTGCGGTACTCCACGAGCGGGGAGAGTCACCTCGTCAACGCTCAGCCCCTGATCTTTCGCTACCGAGGCGGCGAGCTCGCCATCGCCACGAACGGGACGCTGACGAACGCGCCGCAGCTGCGGGCGGAGCTGGAGGCCGAGGGCTCCATCTTCCAGACCACCTCGGACACGGAGGTCCTGGCCCACCTGGTGGCTCGCTCCCGCGCTGAGACCCTGGAGGAGGACGTCTTCGCCGCGTTGAACCGCCTGGACGGCGCCTTCGCGTTTCTGATCCTGACCAACGAGAAGTTGATCGCCGCCCGGGATCGCCACGGCTTTCGGCCTTTCTCGATGGGGACGATGGCCCCCCGAGGTAAGCTCGGGGTGGCGACGGTCTTCGCCTCGGAGACCTGCGCCTTCGATGCAGTGGGGGCGACCTTTGATCGGGAGGTGGAGCCTGGAGAGATGCTCGTCCTCGACGATCAGGGAAACCGCGAGAGCCTGCAGTTCGCCGAGCCGGCGCGGCGGGGCATCTGCACCATGGAGTACGTGTACTTCGCGCGGCCTGACAGCGATATCGACGGGATCAACCTGCACTCGGCGCGCAAGCGCCTGGGCCGTCGGCTGGCCCGGGAGGCGCTCGTGGAGGCCGACGTGGTGACCGGGGTGCCGGACTCCAGCATCTCGGCAGCGATTGGCTACGCCGAAGAGTCTCGGCTCCCCTACGAGATGGGGCTGATTAAGAATCGCTACACGGGGCGCACCTTCATCCAGCCCAGCCAGGGGCTCAGGGAGCAGGGGGTGAAGATGAAGCTCTCAGCGGTGCGCGGCGTCGTGGAGGGCAAGCGGGTGGTGATGGTGGACGACTCCATCGTGCGGGGCACGACGTCGCTGCGGATCGTGCGGCTCTTGCGGGAGGCCGGCGCTCGGGAGGTGCACGTGCGGATCAGCTCTCCGCCCTTTAAGAACCCCTGCTACTTCGGCATCGACACACCGAGCCGCGAGGAGTTGATCGCCAGCCGCCTCTCTGTAGAGGAGATGCGTCAGGCCATCGGCGCCGACTCTCTGCATTTCCTGAGCGCTCGGGGCATGGTGGAGGCCATCGGGCGGCCCGAGTGTGGTTCGCCGGATCGAGGTCATTGCCTGGGCTGCTTTACCAATGAATACCCCGCCGACACCTATGAAGCGGCGGGTGGCCAACCCCGGGGTGGCGAGGAGGAGGAGCGATGAGCGAAGCCTACAAGAGAGCGGGCGTAGACATTCAGGCTGGGAGGGACGCCGTGGAGCGCATGAAGGCTCACGTGGCCCGGACGACGAGGCCCGAGGTGCTCGGCGGGCTGGGAGGCTTCGGGGCGTTCTTCGAGCTCGACACGGCGAGGTTCCAGCGGCCCATCCTGATCTCCGGGGCGGACGGCGTGGGCACGAAGCTGAAGATCGCGTTCGCGACGGGGCGGCACGATACGATCGGTCAGGACTGCGTGGCCATGGTGGTGAACGACATC
>SKOF01000103.1 GCA_007120155.1 Thioalkalivibrio sp.
ATCGAGCCTTGATATAGCCTCAGTCAACCCGGATATGATTTTACAGAGAACGATGCTCGTAATGGAGACCGCCGCGACAAGCCCGATACTTCAGCAGACCTTAAGACCTGAGAAACTTGCCGACATAGCAAAAGAATTTCTCCGCTCAGTCGGCTTCGGATGGGATGATAAGGCTGACGAGCTGATAATGACACCGGAAGAGATGCAGGAGCGTGAGCTTCAGATGCGCCTGATGATGGAGCAGGAGCAGCAGAGACAGGCGGTATCTCAGCAGGCCCAGCAGTTATCCGAGGGGTTAAGCCCCGAGGACTTGCAGGACGTTCAGCAGAGGGTTCAGCAGGGCGGTATGGGTGGCGGTATGCCTCCGGGGGTGATATGAGCCGCAGAAGAATAGATCCCGTTGAAGCGCAGTCCCGCAAGGCGAGCATCGACACCTTCAAGCGCCTTGAGAAACAGCACATAGTCCGTGTGGCTGAAGATTTGGAGAGAGACAGCCAGACCGACGGATTCAAACACCTTTTTAATGACCTTGATGCGTGGCTCAAGCACAAAAGCCGCGAGTTCGAGAACCTGAAAGAGGCTTCAGTCCGGGAGATACTGGACATCGGGGAAACCCGATACCTTATGAAGCGGGTCGCTTTAGAAGCCGAGATACGGCAGTTAGAGACGATCCTAAGACTCCCGGCGAAGTATCAGGAGAAGGCAAGAAGAATAAAGGAACCTCCCACGTCGGAGACGTACCGACGCAAAACCAAAGGCGCAAAGGAGTAATTATGCAAGTACCGATCGCGATGGATGAGTGGAACGAGATGACTGAGGAAGAACAGGCTGAGATGCTGGAACAGTACCCCGATTCCGTACCTGACGCGGCAAAGTCAGAGCAAGAGGAGAAACCAGCGAAGGAAGATGAGAAGAAAGAGGACTCCCCGGACGATGATGATGACACGGTTGTCTACAAAGGCAAGAAAGTCCCGATTCAGAACATCATAGGTGAACACATCCGCAAGGCGGTGAAAGAGAAAGACAAGGACATTGAAGAACTCAAGATGCTTGTCTCTCAGTTCACCAAACAGCCGAAACAGCCCGAAAAGTCATCCGACTACTGGCAGAAACAGGCGGAAGAAGTCGCAGGGAAACTCGTCATAACCGACCCTGAGACGGGAGACGTGAAAGTCGACCCTAAAGCCGTCTTTGCCCTTATGCAGAACACAGCGGGCATCTATGAAGAGTTCCGCAACGTGGAGAAGCAGAGGGACAGGGACGTGAAATCGGCCCTCCGTATGCTCGACAAGGACGAGAGGGAGATTATCGGTGACGTGGTAGAGGAGGAGCTTGCAAAGGTTCCGCTCGGCCAGCCGATAGACGAGGACACGAAGAAACGTGCGATAGCTTACGCGAAGGGAACCCGCCAGGACAAGTACCTTGAGCGGGTCAAGGCGGAGATGGAAGCGAATCTCTCTAAAGGCAAGAAGCAGATTGAGGGAGAGGTCGAAGAGGATGACGCTATCGTGCCGTCTTCGGGCAAACGCTCCGCGCAGGGCGGCAAGCGACCGACTGCCAGGCAGAGACAACTCGCCGCTGCGAGAGGGATAGATGTTGAGCTTCAGATGTTGCTCGACGAGAAACGAGAAAAACAGAAAAAGTCCAAATAGGAGGAAATAGATAATGAAAACCTACGGATATGTAAAAGGCCCCATTACGGGCGGATACTACGGCTGCACCGCAGCCGAGCGTTTCTACATAAAGGGCGGCTCCGTTATCACCCTTAACGAAGGGCTGATAACGATCTGCACAGCCGGTTCGACATCCGTGTTCGGGTTCGCCCTTTCACCGGATTCAGTCGCGGCAGGAAGCGCGGTAACTGACTACATCACCACAGCAACAGGCGACAGATACTACGTCTGCACAAGCCCCGACGTTGTGTTCTCGATGCCGTCCGCCGCCAACTTCGCGGTCGCACAGATAGGCCACAGATACAAGCTGTCCAATGCCAACGCCACGACAATCCAGACCGTCGCAAACGCGGCTGATGACGACACCAACGGCGTTGTCAGGGTAGTCGGCGGGGTAGTCGGAGAGGAGATAGTCCACGTTCAGATAGCGCCGAAGCTCATACTTCAGGCTGGAACGACCTAAACCGGGACTATAAGGAGATAGAAAATGTCACAGCTTAAAAGACAGGATATGATCGAAGGTATGAAGGCAACCGCCTATGAGTATTTCCTTGACGCGAAAGAATACTCACCGGAGCCTTCTGTCTATGACAAGGTCGCTGACATTCGCACGTCCGGCAAGGCGTATGAGCAGGCGACCTCTGTTGTAGAGGACACTGACCCCTCAGAGAGGGAAGAAGGCGCGGCTATGGAGCCGATAAAGCCGATTGAAGGGTTCACCACCTACGCGAAGATGCGTAACTATTACAAGATGATAGAGGTGACCCGCGAGACGGCTGAAGACCACCAGAAGTTCAAGTCGTTTATGTCAACGATAACTTCCGGCTGGGCCAACGCGATGATAAGAGGAACCAACAAGCTCGTCCTTAGCCACTTCAACAAGGGCGGACTTACGGCTGGCGATGCGCTGTTCAACCAGAGCAAAACCGGGGTTCTCACGGATCCTTCCGGTGCGCTCTGCTACGACGGCAAACCGCTGTTCAACCTCACGAACAACAAGAGGACGTCGAAGGGCGGCGGAGAGTATTACAACGCCATAGCGGAAACCCTGAGTGCCGCTAACTTCAAGACCCTCTACAACCTGATGACGGTCACCAACGCGAAGAACGAAGATGACTCCGAGATCGAGATAAGGCCCAACCTTCTTCTCGTAAACGGCGCTCTGAACTTCACCGCGAGGACGCTGCTTGAGTCGACACTGCTCCCCGGCGGGGCCAACAACGACAAGAACGTCCTTGAAGGGATAGTCGGGCTTGTTTCGACTAACTACTTCACCCCGTCGACAGGATGGGTGCTGATGGAAGCCAAGAAGGGCCTGATACTCTACCAGAGAGAGACCGAGGTTATTGATGTGTGGTACGACCACAAGCATAAACTGTATCTCTCCAGCATAGAGCATCGCAAAGGCGTGATGATAAAGAACTTCCGTTTCTTCGGCGGTTCTAACATCGCAACGAGCTAAAGGTAGTTTGAGGGGGGCGGGTTTTGCCTCACTTTCCCCGCCCCTCTCCCCCCTTTAAATGACAACCGTCGAATACAACTGCGAGAGATGCACCCAGCACGGCAACGGCCCCCACTGGTACAAGGGGAGGGCTTACTGCCGTTTCTGTTTTAATTTCTACACCGACGCTGACAAGGCGGTGACGCAGAGACGTAACGAGAGGGATTTCAAGAGATTAATGTCAAGGTTTCAGAAACAGAGGCCTTAGGAGGA
>SKOF01000540.1 GCA_007120155.1 Thioalkalivibrio sp.
CCGTAGACACCCTGGTCCCCATCATCGAGTTCACCGAGACCCCGGCCGCCGAGACGCCGCTCCTCGCGGCGACCTTCGCCTTCTCCTGCGAGAACAAAGCCTGCGAATCCTACGAGTGCGCCCTCGACCTTGACGCCGGCGACGGCCTTCAGGAAGGCCCCTGGGAGCCCTGCGCCTCCCCCGTATCCCTGGAGCTCCCCGGCGAGGGCGCCTTCACCTTCCGCGTCCGCGCCCACGACGCCGCCGGCAACACCGGCCACTCCGCCTACTCTTTCGTCGTCGCCGAGACCCGCTGGGCGCACGCCTCGCCGTCCCTGGTCCACACCTGCGCCGTCCGCGAAGACCACTCCCTCTGGTGCTGGGGCGACAACGCCTACGGGCAGCTCGGCCTCGGCGACAACGCCAGCCGCACCACCCCGACCCGGGTCGGCACCGACGAGGACTGGCGCGTCGTCTCCAGCGGCCACACCCACACCTGCGGCATCCGCGTCGACGGCTCCCTCTGGTGCTGGGGAGACAACGCCCACGGCCAGCTCGGCCTCGACGACACCGAGGAGCGCCTGGCCCCCACCCGGGTCGGCGAAGCCAACAACTGGGAGAGCGTCCACCCCGGCGGATCGATCACCTGCGGCCTCCGCACTGACAGCTCCCTCTGGTGCTGGGGCGCCAACCACGTAGGGCAACTCGGCCTCGGCGACAACGCCATCCGCACCACCCCGCAACAGGTGGGCGACCACACCGACTGGGTGACCCTCTCTGCCTGGGGCAGCACCTGCGGTATCCGCGCCAACGGCTCTCTCTACTGCTGGGGCGCCAACTGGCAGGGCCAGCTCGGCCTGGGGAACACCACCAACCGCAACACGCCTCAGCTCATCTCATGGCCCAACAACTGGGTCGACGTCTCTACCGGCACCTCCCACACCTGCGGCATCACCGCCGCCGGGACGCTGCACTGCTGGGGCGGCAATATGTACGGAGCCCTCGGCCTCGGCGATTACAATAACCGAAACTTGCCCCAGCAGGTGGGCAACAGCACAGACTGGTCCTCCGTCTCCGCCGGAAGCGACCACACCTGCGCCCTCCAGGGCGAGGACCTCTTCTGCTGGGGACACGGCGGCGGGGGACGCCTCGCCACGGGCGACCTCCGCAGCCGCCTGGAGCCCACGCCCTCTCCCACCGCAGGCTGGGCCCGCGTCACCGCCGCCGGTCATAGCTGCGGCCTGCGCACCAACGACACCCTGGCCTGCTGGGGCCTCAATCACGTCGGGCAGCTCGGCATCGGCGACGGCGGCCCCAAGCACCACCCCGTCCCCGTGGCCACCGCCCGCACCTTCGACGACCTCTCCGCCGGCGCCTACCACGCCTGCGGCATCGACGACGGCGCCCTCTTTTGCTGGGGCTACGGCACCTCCGGACAGCTCGGCATGGGCGACGATCCTACGAACCTGCCCGCCCCCCTGCAGACCCACGAGAGCACCGACTGGGCCCGAGTCTTCGCCGGCACCTATCACACCTGCGGCATCCGCTCCAACGGCGCCCTCTTCTGCTTCGGCAACGGCAACTACGGACAGCTCGGCCTCGGCGACACGGACCGCCGCTACAGCCCTGAGCAGGTCGGCCAGGCCACCGACTGGGAGACCCTCTCGGCGGCGATGACCCACACCTGCGGCGTCCGCGCCAACGGCACCGCCTGGTGCTGGGGCGACAACCAATGGGGAAAGATCGGCGCCGGCGATCCCGGCACCGACGTCCTCGAGCCCGCTCAGGTTGGCGAGCACACCGACTGGGAGACCCTCTCCACCGGCTCCCAGCATACCTGCGGCGTCCGCGCCGACGGCACCGCCTGGTGCTGGGGCTCCAACCAGTGGGGACAACTCGGCGCCGACGACGCAGAGCTCACCCACTCCCCCACCCCCGTGCAGGTCGGCGCCCACACCGACTGGCTCACCCTCTCCGCCGGCAGCCGCGCCACCTGCGGCCTCCGCGCCGACGGCACCGCCTGGTGCTGGGGCGAGGGCTTCTTCTTCGCCCCTCCCGCAGAGAACCCACCGAATCGCTACGCTCCCGAGCAGCTCGGCGCCGCCTCCGACTGGACCACCCTGACCCTGGGTCGCTACCATACCTGCGGGACCCGAGCCGACGGCACCGCCTGGTGCTGGGGCGAGGGCAGCTACGGTCGCCTGGGCCTCGGCGACGATACCACCCGCTACAGCCCCGAGCAGGTCGGCCAGGCGTCTCCCTGGACCGCCGTCCAACCCGGCGAGATGCATACCTGCGGCCTCCTGAACCAGACCGCCTACTGCTGGGGACGTAGCAGCGACGGACAGCTCGGCGACGGCACCGCCTGGACCCCCCTACCCCGCACGATCAACACCCTCTGACCTCCCAGCGCCTCGTCCACCCCCCGGGGTGTACAGGGCGATGAGCCAGACCCCGCGCGGGTGATCGCGCCGTAGCACCCGGGGTGCCCCCGCTCAGGACGCCCCCTCAGGACGCCCCTATCCCACCCCGAAAAAAATTGCCCCCCGGCCGCCATCGGGTACCTTCGGGGTGCTATGCATCCACTGATCGCACAACTCCATCCCGCCCTCCGCACCGCCCTCCTGGCCTGGCTGACCAGCCGCGGCCTCCTCTGGCTCGTGCAAGCCGAGCAGGCCGCAGGCCCCCTGCTGCAGTTTGGCCGCGGCGAGCCCCTGCCAGCGGTGATGGAGACCTTCGCCACCTTCCTGGCCACCCACGTCGATCCCGGGCCCCACCTGGCCCTGATGCAGCTCGTCCCCTGGCTCATCCTGGAGCTCACCATCCTCCTGGCCGGCGTGGCCCTCTACCGCTTCGCCCGCAACACCGATCTACCCCAGGTGGCCGAGCGGGTCTGCTGGTTCTGGTTCTTCAACCCCGTCTTCGCCCTCACCGCCGGCGACTGGGCCAGCCAGATGGCCGCCGCCGCCGGCGCCCTGGCCCTGGCCTCCCTGGTCACCTACCGCCCCGGCCGGGCCACCCTGGCCATGGTGGTCGCCACGGGCTGCCGCCCCGAGTTCGTCCTCCTCTGGCCCGCTCTGGCCCTGGCGGCCCATAAAGCCTACCGCCCCGGCAAAGATCCCGCCTACATGCCCTGGGCGGGCCTCTTCGGGCCCCCCCTCGCCTTCGCGGGCTGGATCGTCCTGACCTTCCAGCTCGGCGGCGCCGGCAGCTCCCTGCGCAACCTCCACGGCGACGCCGCCTGGCGCACCGCCGACACCCTCCTGCCCGCCGGCCCCGGCGAGTGGATCGGCGTCGCCGCCGCCCTCTTTCTGCTGGGCCTGACGCTGCGCTACGCCCGCCGCATGCCCTTCTGGTACGTCCTCTGCGTCGTCCCGGTCCTCCTCTTCCCCTTCGCGCAGGTCCCCG
>SKOF01000005.1 GCA_007120155.1 Thioalkalivibrio sp.
GATCGCGTTCTCCACCAGGGGCTGCAGCACCAGCCCCGGCATGGAATAGTCCATGGGCAGGTTCGGGTCCACCTGCCAGTTTACCCGCAGCCGGTCGCCCAGGCGCAGGGCCTCGATGCGCACGTAACGCCGCGCCAGATCCAGTTCCTCGCCTACCGTGAGTGAGTCGCGGTCCGACAGGGTGGCCCGGAACAGGTCCGCCAGGTCCTCCACCGCCGTTTCCGCGGCCTCCGGCCGGGTGCGCGTCAGGCTGGCGATGGTGTTCATGCTGTTGAACAGGAAGTGTGGCCGGATGCGGGCCTGAAGGGCCTGAATCCGGGAGCGTGCCTCGGCCTCCACGTTGCTTTTCCACTGGTGCTGCACATAGAGATAGCGCAGCGCCACAGCGGTGACAATGGCGCTGATGCCCATGGTGCGTGCGATGAACCCGACGTGTTCGCCCATGGGTTGTTGGGGGGCGACGCCCAGGCCTGCGCCGACCCACAGGGCCATCAATGAGAAAACCGCGGTCACGACCATGACGACGAGCCCCGAGGCTGCGGCTGCGCGCGCCGGAGGCAACACGTCCAGCGCGCGCCGGACCAGACACAGCACCAGCACGGTACCCAGCGCGACCCACTGCACGAACAGCGAGGTGAACGCCAGGGAGACCCAGAATCCGTCCGGTGAGGGCCCGCGCGCCAGTGCCAGGACGAAGGCCAGAAGCTGCGCGATGAGCACCACCAGGAACAGGGTGTGGCTTTCGCAGAAATCGGGCAGGAAGCCGCCGCCCCGGGATTCATGGCTGACGGGCGATGCGCTGTTCGCGGATGATCTGCCCGCTGACCGGCTCACGGATTGTTGTCCACCATGTCTTAATCTCCCTGCGCGTAGTGTAATGCGGCGTCACTCCACATGCATGGATTGGCCTGCCGTATAATGACACGTCAGGATCCGCGAGGAATGAACATGAGCAGCAAGGGCAACGGGGACAAACTCTGGGGTGGCCGTTTCTCCGAGGCCACGGACGCATTCGTGGAGGCGTTTACCGCCTCCGTGACATTCGATCAGCGGCTGTATCGCCAGGACATCGAGGGCTCCCGGGCCCATGCCCGGATGCTCACCCGCGTGGGTGTGCTCACCGAGGACGAATGCAACCGGATCCAGGGGGGCCTCGATGACATCCTGGCCGACATCGAGCGGGGTGATTTCGCCTGGCTCGTGGAGCTGGAAGACGTGCACATGAACGTGGAGGCCCGCCTGATCGAGCGTATCGGGGACGTGGGCAAGAAGCTGCACACGGGCCGTTCGCGCAATGACCAGGTGGCCACCGACATCCGCCTCTACCTGCGCGAGGCCATCGATGCCCTGAGACAGGAGATCCGGCGTCTGCAGGAGGGCCTGCTGGACCTGGCCGAGCGTGAGGCCGAGACCATCATGCCCGGCTTCACGCACCTGCAGACGGCCCAGCCGGTGACCTTCGGCCACCACATGATGGCCTGGTTCGAGATGCTCGAGCGCGACCACGCGCGGCTCGGCGACTGCCGCGGGCGGGTGAATGTGCTGCCGCTGGGCGCTGCGGCCCTGGCCGGCACCTCCTACCCCCTGGACCGGCACTACACGGCCGAGCTGCTGGGTTTCGAGGGCGTGACCGACAATTCCCTGGACTCGGTGAGCGACCGGGACTTCGCCATCGAGTTCTGCGCCGCCGGGGCGCTCATCATGACGCACCTGTCGCGATTCTCCGAGGAGCTGGTCCTGTGGGCCAGCGCCCAGTTCGGTTTCGTGGACCTCCCGGACCGCTTCTGCACCGGCTCGTCCATCATGCCCCAGAAGAAGAATCCGGACGTGCCCGAGTTGGTGCGCGGCAAGACCGGGCGGGTCAACGGCAATCTGATCGCCCTGCTCACCCTCATGAAGGGTCAGCCGCTCGCCTACAACAAGGACAACCAGGAGGACAAGGAGCCCTTGTTCGACACCGTGGATACCCTGGCGGGCAGCCTGCGCGCCTTTGCCGACATGGTGCCGCACATCCGGGTGCGGGCCGAGGCCATGCGCGCCGCCGCCAGCCGCGGCTTCGCCACGGCCACGGACCTGGCCGACTACCTGGTGCGCCGGGGCATGCCGTTTCGTGACGCTCACGAAGTGGTGGGCAAGGCGGTGCGCCACGGCGTGGAGACCAGCCGGGATCTGGCCGAGATGTCCCTGGCGGAGTTGCAGGGGTTTTCGAAGATGATCGAGGCGGACGTGTTCGATGTGCTCACCCTGGAGGGCTCGGTCGCGGCGCGCAATGTGCACGGAGGCACCGCGCCCGGGCAGGTGCGCGCGCGTATCCGCGCGGCCCGGGCGCGTCTGTCGGGAAGGAGGAAGGAGGAAGGGTGAAGGAGGAAGGAGGAAGGAGGAACCACGGCGTCCCGACCACCCGCGGGTCTGTTCGCGCGGTTCAGCCCTCCGTGAGGCAATGGAGCAGCCAGGCCCGGAGGTCCGCGATCTCCGCCTCGCAGACCTGATGGGCCATGGCGTATTCGTGGTGTTCCACCGTCAGTCCCAGGCTTTCCAGTGACCGCACGGCGGCGCGTCCCGCGTCCACCGGAATGATCGGGTCCGAGAGCCCGTGGGCCTGGAAGACGCCGCAGGGGCCGGGCTCGGGCCGGACCGCCAGCCCGGCGGCATCGAGATCGGGCAGGTAGGCGGACAGGGCGAACACGCCATCGGGCCGCAGCGCCGTGGCCAATGCCGTGGCGAGCGCCACCGCACCCCCCTGGGAGAAGCCGCCGAGAATGAGCCGCGGGCACTGCGCGCGCAGGTCCCGGCCCAGGGCCTCGATGGCGGTGGCGGCTTCCCGCAGGTGCCCGCCTGACTCGCGTGGTGCGGGTGCGAGGGCGGTCAGGTCGTACCAGGCACGCATGCGCATGCCGCCGTTGATGGTGACGGGCCGTACCGGGGCGTGGGGGAAGATGAAACGTACCGGCGTGTGGGCCGGGATGCCCAGCATCGGCACCAGGGGCTCGAAGTCATGCCCGTCCGCGCCCAGCCCGTGCAGCCAGAGAATGGCGGTCCGGGGCCCGGGCCCCGTATCGTGCCGGAGGTATGGCAGTTCTGATGGCGTCATGGGTGGATCCTAACCCGGCCCAGCCTGCCGGACGTCATTTCTCCGGGTGAAGATAGGATCGAACGCCAGGATCCCCCGTCGAGGCGAAGGCACAGGAGGCAACGTCAGGGGCCGGTGTGGACCCGACGGATGCCGCCCGGGTTGGCGGACCCTTCCGGCGGGAAGAAGGCACAAAAAAACCGGGCTCCTTTCGGAGCCCGGTTGCAGGGTCTGTGTGTCAGCCGATCTGCACTTCGGTGGAGTCGGACTCGCCCTTGTTGTCGACCCAGGAGAGCTTGAGGGTGTCGCCGGCCGA
>SKOF01000337.1 GCA_007120155.1 Thioalkalivibrio sp.
CTTCCTCGCTGTTGACGATGCCGAGCGGGCCGGAATGGGCGCGATGCACGTAGGCCCGGGGCCCGCTGTAGACATAGGCGTTCTCGGTGAGCACCAGGCCGTCGCTCTTGGCGCCCACCGCAAGGCGCGATCCGCCCACCACGTAATCCGCCGCATTGGTGCCCACCAGGCTGAAGGTGCGCTCCACCGGCGGGGCGTATGCGCAGGGCTTGTACACATGCGGTTCGTCGGCCTCGTCGAGGCCCAGATAGCGGCGCATGTAGCGGGGCGTGAACTGGTCCTCGCGCATGCCGCCGGTCATCTCGCGCACCCAGTTCACCGGCGCCAGGCCGCCCCGGAAGCGGATGCCCCGGTGCGGTGTGCCGAAGGTGAACAGCTTCCTCACCGTGACCGGCCGCAGCAGTTCCGGCTCCACGCCCGGGTTGCGGTCCGGCGCGGCGTAGTCCTCGAGGAAGCGCGGGTTCTGCAGGTAGCAGCGGGAGATGAGCCCGCCCATGCTGTGTGCCACCAGGTAGACCCCGAAATCATCAGGGCCGCCGCAGGCCAGCCGCACCTTGTTGAGAAACACCAGCAGTTGCACCGCGTATTGCGGGAAGACCGGACGCGACTCGTCGAACAGGGCGGCCTCCGGATCGTAATAGCGGAAGATCCACAGGGTGCGGCGCCAGTCCGTGCCCGCCGGTACGCTGTCCGGGATCGGCTCCCCCTGCGTGGAGGCGAAGCGCCCGAAGGCGTCCACGTAATCGTGGTCCTTCATCAGGCGGATGACCGGGCTTTCGAAGATATGCATCTCCGGGTCGCGGCCCATGCCCTGGCGGCACTGGGTCGAGCCCAGGTTGAACCCGTAATAGGGCAGGTTGAAGGTCTCCTCCACGGCCTTCGAGGTCATGGCGTAGCCGCGGACGTACACGATGGGATATGGGGTGTTCATGGCAGCGTCTCCTTGCTGTGTGGTGATTCCGGTGCATCGGTAGTGGGCGCGGTCTCCGGTGGCGATGCGCCTGACCGGATGTCCGTCCCGCAGGATGCCGGTACCCTCAACCCTGAGCGGTCTATCAGGACCAGGGGACAACGGGGAGCATAGGACACATCGGCACCGGCGGTAAAAGGCCGAAGTGGCCCGCCGATCCACTGAAATTTTCGATTCAACTCATTGGCGGGGCTTATCACCCGCTGTCTCGGGGCCGGCCGCGGCTGCACATTGACCGGGATATCCAAGCGGTTACGTCGGGAATGTGTTCGCCGGTCGAGAATTTCGACCTGCCGGCGGCCGACGGTGCCCCGTTTGACGGCCCCGGGGGCGCGGACTAGAAGGAATATTGACTGGGGGCCCCTCCCGGTTGCTGACGCGCCGGACGCGGATCCTGGCCCCCTGAGGAGGCTACCCATGTCTGTCACAAAGCCCTTCAGCCGGCGCGATTTCCTGCGCACCGGCGCCGTACTCGGCGGTGCCGTACTGCTCGGACCCGTCACCCGCTTCATCTCGCCCGCCCACGCCAGTCTCAGCAGCGTTCCTGTGGTGGACCGCCTCGACGTGCATGTGGCCGTCGATGCCTATTACGACCTGCTGGCGGCCGACGAGGAACGCCCGGCACTGGATGTGAAACGTACCCGCGGGCCGGTACATGCCCAGCACGGCCTCGCATTGTTCCTGGAGTCAAGGCGCGGAAGCGAGACCAGGCACGTCATGCTGGACTTCGGCTGGACGCCCGACGCCCTGGTGCACAATCTCAAGCTGATGGGCGTGGACGCCGCCAATCTCACCGACGCCCTGGTGGTCAGTCATGGACATGCCGACCATTTTGGCGGCCTGATGAAGTTCGTCGAACTTCAGCCCGAGGGCAAGCGCCGTGGTATGCCCCTGTATCTGGGTGGTGATGACGCCCTGTGTCATCGCTGGTCACGCAGGCCGGACGGTTCGCGTAGCGAGTTCGGCGTGCTGGATCGCCCGGGCCTGGAAGCGGCCGGGATCGACGTTACGGTGGCCCCGGGCGGCGCGGTCGTGGCGGGTCACGGGTTCACGTCCGGCGTGATCGAGCGCAGCAGTCCGGAAGAGGTGCTGGGCAACACGCTGGTGGAGGTGGGCGAGCGGGACGGTGTCGGCTGCAGCGGCGAGCAGCATCATGCGCACTTCTCGGAAGAGGAGTTGAAGGGCAACTTCCTGTTCGATCATCACTGGGGTGAGCACGTCACCGCCTACCACGTGAAGGATCGCGGACTCGTGGTGATGACCTCCTGCGGCCACGCGGGACTGGTCAACTCGGTGCGCCAGGCCCAGGCGGCTTCCGGGATCGACAAGGTCCACGCGGTGATGGGGGGGTTCCATCTGGCCCCGGCCAAGTCCGATTACGTGGAAAAGATCATCGACCTGCTGATCGCGGAGGCGAATCCGGACTACATCGTGCCCATGCACTGCAGCGGCGCCAACTTCTCCAACCTCATGGCAAGGAAGTACCCGGAGAGACTCGTCAACTCCTACGTAGGGACCCGTTACATCTTCGGCACCGCCTGAGTACGACTTCCTGCGGTGGTGCGGCATGCGGGGGCGGGATGCCCCCCGCATCGCGCCCCCGCTTCGCGTAATCTCCGCCGCCCACACCCGGTTGTGTTGCCGGTTCCGCGCCTGGCGCCATTCCGGCACGCGATGGCCGGCATCCTTCCCCACTCCGCATCGATCGATTCGCAACCTGTATGCCGGCGCCGGTCCCGGCGCCGTCCGGCACGGGTGTCCGCCTCCGGCGCTATGCGTATACTGGGGCACACCCGTCATCCAGTGGTGTGACCGGGGCATGGCGGGATTCGCCGGCCGGCACTTTGCCGGCCCGGGGGGCAATCATTGTCAACGCCGTACACGGGAACCACTTGTATCCCGTCTCAGGCCTTGTGCGTGTCAGCGGCTTGTTGACGTGCATCTTGTCCGGGAACTTCCGGTCGGAAACCAACGGGTGGAGTCTTCATGATCTATGGACATACACGCGCGGATCGAGGGATATCGGAGCCGGTGGAATCACATGTCCGGCGGCAGATCGTCAGGCTCGCGACATCCGCCACAGGCCGATCGATGGCCGCGATACGCCGGGTACTTGTCCTGTGTGTGATCGGGCTGTGCATGGTCCTGTATGCGCAGCACGCTCGCGCGGACACCAGCGAGACCCTCCGGGTGCAGCTGCTGTGGGAACACCAGAGCCAGTTCGCCGGGTTCTACGTGGCGCAGGTGCGCAGGCATTTCGAGGCCGAGGGACTGCGGGTTGAACTCATCCCGGGCGGCCCGGGCACCAATCCGATCACCGAACTCCAGGAAGGCCGGGCGGATGTTGCCATGTCGTGGCTGGGCAACGCCTGGGTCCGATCGACACCGGACAGCCGTGTGGTCAACATCGC
>SKOF01000015.1 GCA_007120155.1 Thioalkalivibrio sp.
CCCACACAGAAACGCCCGCCGCACACAGCGGCAGATGCAGTGGTAGTACGGGGTGGTGTCCGGATGAACGAGTTCCCTTCGTGCTCGCGTCATTGGGGCCCTCCTTGTCCCAAGTGGTTGAATAAAAGCTATTTTCTCGGACCCGGATTGTCAACCGGATCATGGGTGTCCTCAATTTTCCGTCAATTTTCCCTTGTGTCGGGTAATTACGAAACTTGTACAAGAAGTTCGCCGCCCCGGGCGGAGCTGTCAACGGAATCATGTGTGTCCTCTTGTCTTATGCCCTCAATGATCGGTTTCAGTGCCGGCTGCGATGAGCCCCTCCAGATAGTCAATTCTTTCCGCATAAAGGAATTTTAAACAATCATTGTAGGCTTGAGTGCTAGCCATTTCGCCGCAGCTTGTTATGCGTGCCCGCATGAAGCTCCTTTGCAGCTGCCGCAAAGATGCGCCGTCAACCGCCTGCCTCAAAGATACTCGATATAGCAACGACATGTAGGTGTCATATAGGGACAGAGTGAAGTTATTACAGATGGCCCTTTCAGCTCTATTAAGTTCTCCCTCGCAGCTAAATCCAAGGACAACATCGACTTCCTGGCGCCCCACATCAACCAGATCGCTAAATGGCGGAATCTCGCATGACAGAACAGCAAACGACAAGCCGTCTATTTTGTCCCGAAGCCTTTTCGTGGCGTTGGCATAGCAGATACTCTTTGCGATAGCGCCGAAGTGAGTTGCCATGAATCCCCACTCCACGTACTGAATCTCACATAACCTGTACTCTGCGGATAGAAAGTCATGCTGATAGCTTACTAGCAGGGGAACATACTGTTCGGCACTCGGGCAGATATTATCTTTATCAGCATTACTCAAAAGGAATCTAGCCACTTGGGCATTAAACACCCTAATAGAATCGCGCACATCCATGCTTTCGCAAAATGCCACCTCGTAATCGGTTAACTTGCCTTCGCAGCTTAGATCGGCGGCGACAAAGCTCGGCAGAAGAAGTAGCAGAGTCGTGGACAGCCATGGTTTCATTTTCAGCCTCATGTCGAACTGCAATATCCCGCATGATCACTTGGAACCTGGATCCACCGCTTGTTAGCCGCCGTACATCCGTGCAAGCATGCGCAACGCTTCGATAGATTCGTCGCACTTGGCATTTGTGACTTGTCGATCAGCGCCTTCGAATTCTCTTCTTATGCCATCAAGCATTCCGTCCAGTTTTTCTTCGAGCTCATCGCCAGATTGGGTCATGCGCTGTTCGCCAATCACAAGATCGATGCCGTGCGCATAGTAATACTGCCCTAAGGCGATGACCCCTTTCGCCGATGCTTCATACTGCAACAATGCATTCGCTAACTCCTCATTGTCTGGACAAAACTCTAAGGGAACGGCGTGAATCTTGGTGAACGCATAGGCCTTTGCAGCATCCGACACCAAAAATCCCTCAGCAGCCTGGAGCGCTTCTGGATCGTTTGGATCGACATCCGTTCCCAGCAATGCTGCAACCATCGTTACTAGTTCCTTCTTGTCATTTTCGCTGTTCGGGCTCAGCACTTCGCTATTCTTGCTCACATTCCCCGCCTGGGCTGAAAAACAACACGTCAAAAGAACCACCTTCAGTATTGCTCTCATCATCTTTCCCTCTCCTTGTCTCCGGCCAACAGTTAGTGGACGGAACCTTTCCGGTGTTAAACGCGGAAAACATCCACATAGCCACATCCGGATTCCCCGTACCGCAGTACGCCGTGTGTTGGTAATTTCTCCGTCCACCCAACAAGTTGGCTTCCTGGCGCCAGTTCCCCCACGCAGGCGGGTTCTACCTGATTACGGAGAACGCGTCCGCCCATCTCCGGTTGCAGTCCCCTGGGCGCCGGGATACTGTACAAACATACACCACTCAGAGAAGAACGGCCATGGCCGGGCGATCGCCATTTCTCGATCGGGTGCGTGATGCCATCCGGGGGAGATGGGCGAAGCGGAGGGAAAGGCTGCCGGTGGCACTCAGTCGCGACGAGGTCTCCCGGCTGATTACAAACCTGTCGGGACCATACTGGTTGATCGCCTGCCTCCAGTACGGCTCGGGACTGCGGCTTCTGGAGAGTGTCCGGCTGAGGGTGAAGGATGTCGATTTCAGGCACCGGGCCATCTTCGTGCGTCAGGGAAAGGGCGGGAAGGATCGGGTCGTCACGCTGGCCGACGAGCGCTGTATCGTGCATCACGGTCTCCTGGATCCCGTCCATCCCTTGCTCCCCCCGGGCCGCTCCACGACTGGAACCCGACCCGCTCCTTTTTCAGCAAGTTACCACTTCTGCGATTGCGACCGAAACCTGTCGGTGTGAAAAGGGCCGACCAACATGCGCGATTCACGAATCCAGCCGTTTGCAGTTACGCAATCGGTTCCAGATCCCACGGGCTCCGAGGCCGGGCTGGCTGAAGTCAGTCCGGTGCGGCGGATGCGCTTCGCTTATCCGCCCTACAAGCCTACGAGCCTGCTGAAAGAGGATACGGGTTCAGGGTGCGGCGGGCGCGGCCCGCCCTATGATCGCGGTCTGGGAACACACCGCCTGAGGGAGTTCCTCAGTCTTCCTCGCCATGACCAGGCGACAAGCGAGGATACCCAACTTCTCTTCGGCGTCACATCGCCATCATCCTGTTCGCAACACGTGGTCAGGCCTGCACCTGATAAAGCCGCCGGGCCTGACCCAACCCCTTGAGAAACTGCCGTCGAGCGTCTCGTCGGCCCGGTAGCGGGTGACCAGCACGGGCAGTGAGCAACCGGATCATGGGTGTCCTCTGTCCTTGCGTCCTGCCCGGGACCCGACAGAACCGGACCATGATGTCCTCGGCCCCGCTTCGTTATGCCGCGGATAATTTTCTAACCTTTAATGAGCTACGCTTCTTTTCCGCTTCCCATAGATCATACTGTGCCTGCTGATTCAACCAACTCTCAGCAGACGTGCCGAAAGCCACGGAAAGACGAATTGCCATTTCCGGGCTAATGCCAGCATGGCCATTCAGAATAGCGGATAGAGTCTTTCTGCTAACGCCAAGCGCTTCAGCAGCCTCGGTAACACTTAACCCCATCGGCTCGATACATAATTCTCTTAGCACTTCGCCGGGGTGGGGTGGGTTGTGCATCTTCATGATTGCACCTCAATGATAATCTTCATAATCAACCGCTTCTGCATCCCTTCCATCGAAGCGAAATGTTATACGCCAGTTACCGCTGACCCAGACGGACCATACACCGCTGCGGCGACCCTGGAGGTCATGTAATTTCAGCCCGGGAAGATCCATATCCCTTGGATCGGTGGCCGCATTCAAACGGCCCAGGATCAGCCGTAATCGATCAGCGTGCTTGGCTTGAGTTCCCGA
>SKOF01000033.1 GCA_007120155.1 Thioalkalivibrio sp.
CCCCAGTGCTCCCCACAATCTGCACATGCATGGAGCGAGAGCGATCTGGCAAGTAAATCGGCTGCCCAGTTTTTTGGGCATGCCCGATCCAAATGCGGTCCATACTGGGGCGAATCAGCTCGGCGGATGGTTTAGATAGATAATAGTCCCGTGCCGAGGGCTTTTTCCTCTTTCTAAAAATTCTTAGCACTTAAGCTCTCCTTGTTTTTGGGCTCTGGCCAGAGCCCGAATTAAAAGTTCCAGTTTAAGGCCTGATCCAGACGAATCACCACAAGCTCCCCCTTTGGGATTTCGATGTAGGTGATTTGCTCTTGCATGACTGTGGCCATTTGACGCCCCTCTTCCTTGGCCACCTCGCCGGCTCCACCCACAAGAGCATTGGTCCAGGGGTTGGATATTCTGGACTGACCAAAGTAGCCCTGATTCATGGCCCCTCTTGAAGCTCCAGAAATAAAGTGAGCCAAATAGGAGCCAGCAAGATTCCTCAACCTCTCTGTTTGAATAGCGCCCTGAATGCCGATGCGCCCATCCTCGGACTCTCCCCTTCCCTGGACTGAAAAGACCTCTCGACTGTGAAGCACCAGTTGAATCGGCCTGACCTGGGCTCGCCTATGCTCCTCTGAAAAACTGGCTTCAGCCAGGACCACTGAGCCGCTGGGGGGAAAGCGCTCTCCTCCTGAGGGAAGGCGAACTCGGAAAATCTCAATGTCGGCAGGAACCGGACTCTGGGCCGCCACCACATCGTGGACAAGGCGACCAAAGAGCCTTGTTCCCGGAGGCAAAGCCGCCTTAGCATCTTCCCTGCGCAAAACTTGGGAGGAGCTGGAGATCTTGGGCCGAGGGGGTTCTAGGTAGCCGGATCTCTCTAGCCGCCGAGCCTCACCCCGATTGCGCTGAATTATTTTGGCCACCGATCGATCCCAAAGCCCCTCTCCCTCACTAACTCCTTGGCTCAACCCTTGTGAAGGACCCGTTGAAGCCGTGGCTGCTGATTCAATGGTCTCTCCCACTGGCTCTGGACTTCCATCTTGAGGGACTAAAGCTGACACAGTGGAGCTGTCTTTGATTTGCAATAGAGTGGGAATAAGCCCTGCGACTAGCACAAAGCCCCCGAAGGCCAGAGCAAAAACTTTAATCACATTTTTGGTGACGATTCTTCTGCGACCAATCAAGTCCCGTCTGACCAATTGAAACTTTGAACTGCCTGATAGAATTCTCAGCATAATTTTTTAGATCTCCTCATCAGTCTGTGCTGAAGTTGAACTCAACTGAATCTTGTGTGGGCGAACCCACTCGCAGCAGCCAGGCCTGAGCTTGGCCTCTTGCTGGAGCTCCTATGTCCTTTTGGCTGAACTCTAAAAATCCCTGAACCTCTTGGTTTGGGCTTAAATGCCCCAAGGGAAGATAAATCAGAGAAATCGGTATGGGACTTAAGTGAGTGTCTTGGCCCT
This sequence comes from Thioalkalivibrio sp., assembly GCA_007120155.1. GTDB lineage: Bacteria > Pseudomonadota > Gammaproteobacteria > Ectothiorhodospirales > Ectothiorhodospiraceae > Thioalkalivibrio_A. The sequence goes on from SKOF01000033.1 coordinate 1,452, forward strand.
TCAAAAAGAGCTGCCAGTCCAGGTCCACTAAAGGCAGAGAGGAAGAGCTTAGGTTCCGCACGGAAAAGTCCACTCGAGCCAGCTGGTGAGGGCCATAGATGCTTAGCCGAGCCAGTGAGATGGACAAATGCTGATTTTCCCATCTTTGATTTAAGCTAGTTTGCCTTGGCGGAGACTCACGAAAGCGTCTTTCAGGAGCTTGAGTCGGAAGATTTGGCTCCGGATTTTTTAGCCTCGGCCTTGACACCTGAAAGCTAAAAGTCTTCGTTGGACCAATGCGGATGCGAAAGTCAAAGCGCTCCCCTGAAAGCAGATAGACAAAGAGATTGGTTTGCCCTTCTGAGGCTAAGGGCTTTAGCAAAAGCTCTCGGCCCACAAATTCCACCAGCACCAGATCCTGATTGCCAAGGCCCAGAGTTTTGGGCTCACTTGGAAATCTCAGAGACGTGGAAAAGCCGGGCTTAAGCGTAATTTGCCCAAGTTCTCCGGCTTCTAAAGCCAACTCCCTGGCTTCAGTGGACCAACTCAAGGTCAGCAACAAAGTACAATAGCATAACCTCATCATCACTGCCCTCCTCCACCCATGGCTTTGCGAGAGACGGATTGCACGCCCTTAGGGATAAAGGTCCCCACTCTTCCTGCTGGGGTGGACATGCGAATAAGCCTTGCCCCCTGTTGAGTTACGGTCTGATAGGTTTTGGCTCCCAACTGCTGAGCTCCATCGGCCACGACTCCAGAAGTCAGACTTGAGACAATAAAGGGTGTGCCAACCAGAGCGAAGGCCATCACAAAATTCAAGACGATGACAGTTAAAAAACTACCCTCAGCGGCCATGGCTTGGCCCACGGGGAGCCCCTTCATCATGGATGAGATCACTGCCCAGACCACGGGCCATAAAGAGATCTGAAACAGTCCCTTAAAGAGATTGCCCACAAGAGGAGCTGTGGAGCGAAAAAAGTAGCAGAGGATCACCAGAGGGGCCAAGACCAGATAGAGCAGCCAGTAAAAGTGATAGAGAGCTAGGATCAAGTATCTGGCCAGGTAGACTATAATAAAGCTTAAGTAGACAATGACTCCGATCAGGGCCTCATTGGCTCCCAGCAAAAGTCCCATGGGGGAGATTTTAAACTCCTCAGCCTTGGCCTTGAGCAAAGAGAAATAGGCCTCAAGGGCCATCAGATTATCAATGCGATTGGCGAGCCCCTGCCCAATACTGTTAATCAGCTCAGCGGCTTGGTGAAAATGAGTGAGCAAGAGAACAACGACAATCAGTCTCCTTAGCACATCGGCCCAGTCTGGATAGCCCTGCCTAAAGTAGGAAAAAAAGATGGTCAGCAAGAAGGCCACGGGCAAAATGGTCCAAGCCAGCCGCAGCATCTCTTCCCTTAGAACTGCCGCTGTCGGGAGCAGCAGATCAAATCTCTCTATCATCTCTAGCCCTGAGCCAGCCACTAAAGCCCCCTTATCGCAGGGTAGAGCCTAAAGGAAGACTGTCCTAGGGCCTCAGTGAGTTCAGACATCTGCTGCTCTTGAACCTTGGCTCTGACCTTGTCTTGATAGTTTTTTTGCGCCACCAGGGTGGAGAGAAGTCTAAGGCTCTGCCCCTCATTTCGCTGTCTCTGTCCCTCGGCCGCCAACTGAGCCGCGGCCGCTTGAGCTGACAGTTGCTGAGCCCGCATGGGGGAGGCCGTGAGTGCTTGAGAGGCCAGGCTGTCACTGATGTCTGAGAGTCTTTCCCCATAACTGTCGAGTCCTTCGGCCATATGCAGACCATCCACAGTCACTAAATCCAAGTGAGCCCTTCTCCCCTCTCCTAAATCCTTAGGCAGAAGGTCAAAGATCTCCTGGATGCGGCTTAAGATTCGGTCTGGTTGGGACACTCCTTGCCAAGCTCTGCGCTGGACCACTCGATGAATGGCGTCCAAACGA
>SKOF01000361.1 GCA_007120155.1 Thioalkalivibrio sp.
AAAACTTTCCGGAAAACTGTGAAGTTGATGCTTGCCAAATAGACAGGTAATGCGTAAAACCGATTATTTGTTTACATATAATGAAACATTTTTATATCTTTGTAATGATCATAATACATGATGGACAAGCAGTTTGAAATTTTATTTTTGGATGATGCATTTAATTTTCTTAAGAACCTGGAGCGTAAGCATTATGAAAAAATTCTTTTCAACATCCGGAAGGTTCAGGCTGGTAAGGACCCTGTTTTATTTAAAAAGCTGAACAATGATATATGGGAGTTCAGGACATTATATCAACGAACCCAATACAGATTGCTTGCGTTTTGGGATAAGTCAAGTTCCGAGCCGACACTGGTTGTATCTACACATGGTTTTGTTAAAAAAACGGGGAAGGTTTCTTTAAATGAAATCAAAAAAGCAAATTATCTACGAGAAAGATATTTTAAATCCAAACATCATCAAAACAAGTCATAGATATGAAAACTCACACATTAGACGAAGTTCAGGATAAGCTAATAGGCAAGAAAGGAACTCCTGAAAGAGACAGATTCGAATATGAATTAAAACTGGAGATGATCGGGCATGCAATAAAACAAACCCGCAAGGAACGGAAACTCACCCAAGCAGAACTGGGTAGTCTTATCGGCGTTAAAAAAGCCCAGATCTCTAGAATAGAAAACAATACGAGCAATGTAACCATTGATACACTGATGCGGGTTTTCAGTGCACTGCATGCAAAAGTAAAACTCCAGGTTGAACTACCGCCTTATGCCAGCATCAATATTTCATGATAACCACGCTCGATAACCAGTTGTTATGCATTGATTGTTAACAAAATAATGTTATTTATGCAACCAGATAAGACATCAAAGTTTTCTGCCATTCTGCTCATGCTGCTCTTAACAGTCAACGCTTTCAACATTGCAAAAGCAGAATACATCATGACCATCACCGGCGGGGAGGTACCTGCCCAGGAAAGCATCACCATCGAAATATTAATCGACAATACCGGCAACTTTGCTGCCTTCCAGGTGGATATTCCTATCCCGGAACAGTTCAGCTATGTGGCAGGCTCAGCAGCTCTAAATCCTGAACGCAGAACCGATCACTTGCTGCATGCTGAAATTGTAGAAGGCAACATCCTGCGATTTATCAGTTTCTCGCTATCTAACGCTTCTTTTTTAGGAAACACAGGCAGCGTGGCAAGCTTTGAAATGATTGCAGGCACACAGCCAGGTGATTATCCACTCACACCAGTTAACCCCATTATTGGAATAGCTGAAGGCGGCAACGTCATTACTGATGCTATTGCAGGGGTGGCAACCATTCTTGCTCCCGACATACATGTCAGTCCGCAGTCATTGAACTTTGGTGAGATACCGCTTACTGCTCATCAGGATATGACGCTCACTCTTCAGAATACCGGCAACCAGCCTCTGGATGTTTCAGGTGTGACCTTTGATTCTCCCTTTTTTGAGGTGCTGAATGATGCAGTTTTTACGCTCTCTCCGGGAAGCACACAGCAGCTCATCATCCGTTTTAACTCCTTAGAGAAAGGTCATTACAACCAGCAGATGACCATATCTTCCAACGACCCCGATGAGCAGGAAGTAGTAGTTAACCTGGAAGCCGTTGCTTTTGCGGTCAACGAGCTGCACTGCGGCTCTATGCTCTCTTTCAGCGGCGAGCAGGATACACTCACACTTTCAATCAACAACATGGAGGAATATGTCGCCTTCCAGTTTGACCTGCTGTTGCCTGATCCCTTGAATTATGTTCCAGGTTCAGCTTTTCTGTCAGGCAGAAAAACCGATCATATAGTTGACGCCGATATTATTGGCGAAAACACATTACGTGTGGCTGCTTTCTCCATTTCGAATGAACCCTTTACCGGTGATAATGGCGCCATTGTCAGCCTCGTGTTTGATGTTTTTGGAACGGGAGGATGGTACCCTTTAAGTCTTTCCAATGTGATTATTTCCAACGATACACCTGAAAACATTGTTTCAGCTTATTACAATGGTTCTTTACAAGTTGCAGCACCTGATATTCACGCTGCAGGAAGTATCTCTTTCGGAGATGTATCGGTGTTGGAAACAGGCGAAGAAACCCTGCGCATCCACAATTATGGTTCCGACCTGCTTGTTATTAACAACCTGCAAACCAGCAATGATTCTTTTTACATACAACAGGCTTTACCAGTTGAAATTCCCGTAGGTCAATATGTTGATCTGGAGGTGTTCTTTCATCATCCTGAGAAAGATATTCATGAAGCACAGCTTTTGATATTTAGTAACGACCCTGATGAAAACCCATTTGTTGTGGCTTTGAGTGCCAATGCTTTTGCCCCCAATTACATGATTGTGCAAAATACGGAGGCTTCCCAGGAGAGCATCGTCCAAATAGATATCCTTGTTGAAAATCTCGAAGACTTTGTTGCATTTGACTTTCATCTGAACTATCCTGATAACGTGATGACGTTTTTGCCTGGCGAGGAGTTTACCTGGTTAACTGACAGAGCCGAAGGTCATGAATTGTTTGCAGGGATTATTGAACCGGGCGTGCTGCGTGCATTTGCCTTTTCTTTGGGGCAAGAAGCTTTTTCAGGTCACAGCGGTGCTGTTGTAAAACTGGGCTTTGAGGTGCATTCATCGCAAGAAAGTGTCACGTTTCCTTTAGTGTTGGAGAATGTAATTCTTTCAGATGCTTCAGGTCAAAATATCCTTTATGCTGCTGCAGATGGAATAATAACCATAGTTGAAGGTCCGCCTGGAGAACAGTTTTTATCTGGCATGACGATTACCACAGGTGAAGAAACGTGTTTTGATGCCACACAGACCATCACTACCGGCGGCAATGGGCATTTTATCATTGAGTCAGGTGCTCAGCTTCGCTTAATCGCCGGTGAAAACATCATCATGCTTCCTGGTACTCATGTAAAGGAAGGAAGTTATCTGCATGCATACATAGCCCCCGAAGGACCTTTCTGTGGTGACCTTGACAAACACTTCCTTGCAACAGATGAAGCTGCCGGAGTGGATAACAAGACGGAAGAAGTAACTGACATCAATGATATCATAGCAGGCAAAGATACATTCTTCAAAGTTTATCCTAATCCCACGCAAGATCAGTTCACCCTTGAGTTGCATCAATACCCGGATGCCACATTAGTTACCGTTGAGATATATGGCATGCGTGGTGAGCTGATCAAGCAAAGAGGGTTGCAGGCAGACGGTCAGCACCGGTTCAGTCTTGAAGGACATCAGCCCGGAATATACCTGATCAGGGTTACTCAGGGTGATAAGGTAGGCGTTGAGCGGCTGATTAAACGGTAATTCTGTATATTGAGTTTTTAAATATTATATGAGAGGCTTT
>SKOF01000239.1 GCA_007120155.1 Thioalkalivibrio sp.
GATCAGTTCACTGATTTCGGTCGGATTGAGTTGCATTTGAAAAATCCTCTTAGCGGCTCAGGCGGGCAGCCAGGCGTTCCAGGCGCCCGCGCATTGAACCATCGATGACCAGGTCGCCCGCGCGAATCACGGCACCGCCGATCAGGCCCTCGTCGATCTCGCAGACCAGCTCGACCTCGCGGCCAAGGCGCTTCTTGAGCGCTGCGGCGATGTGGGCCTGCTGTTCCTCGCTGACGGGCCGGGCGGAAACCACCTGGGCCTCCACCTTGCCTTCGGCACCGGCACGCATCACCTCGTAGAGCGCGGCGATCTCCGGCAACAGCATCAGGCGGCCGTTATCGGCAAGCAGGCGTACGAGGTTGGCGCCCGGGTTGTCGATACGGCCTTCGCATACGGACAGGAAGCCCTGTGCGGCGGCGTCACGGGTGAGCCTGGGGTTGTCCAGATAGGCGCGCATGGCGGGGTCATGGGCGACGGCGGCCATGAAGCCCAGGCGGTCGGACCAGCCGGCCATGTCGCCGGCAGCCTGGGCCACTTCAAAGACCGCCTTGGCGTAGGGCCGTGCGAGCGTGGTGAGTTCAGACATGAATGTTCACCTAGATCTGCGCGGCCAGGTCCTGAATCGCCTGGTCATGTGCCCCGGCGTCCACTTCCCGCTTCAGGATGCGTTCGGCACCCGCGACCGCGATCAGGCCGACCTGCTTGCGCAGATCCTCCCGGGCACGATTGACCTCCTGCTCGATCTCCGACTGGGCGGACGCCTTGATGCGCTCTCCCTCCTGACGCGCCGTGTCCTTGGAGGACTCGACGATCTCGTTGGCGCGCTTCTGCGCCTGGGAGATGATCTCGTTGGCCTGTTGCTTGGCTTCCTGGAGGACCTTCTTGGCCCGGTCCTCGGCAAGCTCCTGCTCATGCTTGCCACGCTCGGCCGCGGCAAGGCCGTCAGCGATCTTCTTCTGACGTTCCTGCATCGCCTCGATGATGGGCGGCCACACGAACTTCATGGTGACCCACACCAACAGGGCGAAGGTGATCATCTGGCCGAGCAGCGTGAGATTGATGTTCACGTTGCTACCCCCTGGGATAACGGTTCAAAACGGATGAATGACGCGAATGCGGTCAACGTCCGTCAGCCGGTGATGACGCCCAGGAACGGGTTGGCGAAGGTGAAGAACAGGGCCAGGCCCACGCCGATCATGGTCACGGCGTCGAGCAGACCGGCCACGATGAACATCTTCACCTGCAGCATGGGCACCATCTCCGGCTGGCGCGCTGCGCCTTCCAGAAAGCGTCCGCCCAGCAGGCCGAAGCCGATGGCGGTACCCAGCGCACCCATGCCGAGGATCAGGCCCACAGCGATGGCGGTCATACCCTGAACATTAGCGAGAGCGAGTTCCATAACTTCCTCCAAGATATCAATACAAGGTTGCGAAAACGGGTTGCAGAGCGCCGCGCACGGTCCTTTCCGGCGCGACTCGAAATCAGTGGTCCTCGTGCGCCATGCTCAGGTAGACGATGGTCAATACCATGAAGATGAACGCCTGGAGGGTGATGATCAGCAGCTTGAACAGCGACCAGGACAGGCCCAGCGTCCACTGGATCCACCAGGGCAGCAGCGCGATCAGGGTGAAGATCAGGCCGCCCGCATACATGTTTCCGAAAAGTCGCAGGGCGAGCGAAACAGGCTTGGCGATCTCCTCCACCACCTTCAGGACGAAGTTGAAGGGCAGGAACCACACGCCGAAGGGCTTGAGAAACATCTCCTTGGCGAAGCCGCCCGCGCCCTTGATGTAGATGCTGTAGAAGATGATCAGGAAGAACACCGCGATGGACATGCCGAGCGTGGCGTTCACGTCGGATGTGGGGTTGATCCTCAGGTAGATATCGGGATTGCCCGAGACGATCTGCGCGATGCGGGGCAGCAGGTCGTAGGGCAGCAGCTTGACGATGTTCATGAGGAAGATCCAGACGAACAGGGTCAGGGCCAGGGGGGCAATCACCTTGCTTCGGCCGTGGAAGGAGTCCTTGACCTGCTGGTCGACGAACTCGACCATGATCTCGACGAAATTCTGCATGCCGGTCGGCACGCCGGTGGTGACACGCTTTGCGGCCCGATAGAAGATGAACAGGAACACTGCGCCGAGCAGGATGGAGAAGAACATGGTGTCGAGGTGAATCGACCAGAACGACCCCTTTTCGCCCAGGGTCATGTGCCCCAGATGGTGCTTGATGTACTCGGACGCAGTCATGACTACCGGTTTCCTCTCTTGCTCGAGCCGCTATTCTTGCGTGCCGGACAGGGCCGGCAACAGGACGATCCAGAAGGCCGCCAGGCTGGCCATGTAGGTGAGCAACATGGGCAGGAAGCTGACCTGCAGCCAGACGATCGCCACCACGAACAGGGCCACGGTCAGCAGGAGCTTCTGGGACTCGCCGACGTAGAAGGCCCTTACGATATCCTTGGGCGGGCGGTGGGCGCCCCCGATAAAGACCCGCAAGGCGAAGAAGGTCGTCGTCAGGAGTCCGATGGCCCCCCCCGCCATGGCCGACCAGGCGGCGTGTGCACCGGCCAGCCAGGAAAACAGCAGGAATCCCCCGGCCGCCACGCAGGCCTGAATGGTCAGGACCCGCCGGGCGGTGAAGCCGCTCAGCCCCGCGTACGCACGATTGTGGTCAGGCATCTTTTTGGTCTGCGGGGCTTGGGACCGCGTGTCGACAGCGCTCCGGCCCACCGGCGCCGCTCCGTCGGCACACCATGATCACACTCTTTCAAAGGCGCGGCGATTATAAGAGCCTGTCTATATTAGGGTCAAATAGGCATTGGTGCTCAGCGCCATTAGGGAAGCTTATTTAATGTGTGCCAGGATCCCGTCCAGCTCGTCCAGGCTGTTGTAGCGGACCACCAGCCGGCCCTTGCCCCGGTTGTTGTACTCGATGCTCACCGACGCACCCAGGCGGCCGGACAGGTCCTCTTCGAGACGGCGCACGTCCGGGTTCCGGGCGGTGGTCCTTGCCGGCGGGCTGTCGCCTTTCTGCTTCAGGAGCTGCTGGACCAGCCGCTCGGTTTCGCGCACGGACAGCCCCCGGGCCGCCACCCGGCGGGCGGCCTCGTCCTGGGCGGCACCGGCGAGCGCCAGCAGGGTGCGGGCGTGGCCCATCTCGATCTTTCCCTCGTCGAGCAGGGTGCGGGCCACCTCGCCCAGCTCCAGCAGGCGCAGCAGGTTGGTGACCCCGGTACGCGAGCGTCCCACGGCCTCCGCCGCCTGCTGGTGGGTCATCTCGAACTCCTGGATCAGCCGGTGCAGCGCGCCGGCCTCCTCGATGGGGTTGAGGTTCTCCCGCTGGATGTTCTCGATCAGCGACATGGCCGC
>SKOF01000526.1 GCA_007120155.1 Thioalkalivibrio sp.
CACGGCTTCGCCCAGTCCCTGAACGAGCCGCAGGCCAAGGCGCAGGGGCGGCTGATCGCCATTGAACCGGGGCGCTTCCAGGGTGCAGTCCCGGCTGCTTTCGCACACATCCACCGGCAGCACCGTCACCCCGTGACGCCGGGCGTCCTGCACCAGTTGCGAGGGACCGTAGAAGCCCATGGGCTGGCTGTTCAGGAGCGCGGCGGTGAAGGCGGCGGGTTCGTGGCGCTTGAGCCAGGCGGAGACGTAGGCGATGAGCGCGAAGCTGGCGGAATGGGATTCCGGAAAGCCGTACTCGCCGAAGCCGAGGATCTGCTGGTAGATCTGCTCGGAGAACGCCTGCGGGTAGCCCCGTTCGGCCATGCCCCTGAGCAGCCGCTCCCGGAACAGATGCAGGGTGCCCTTGCGCCGCCAGGCGCCGATGGCCCGGCGCAGGCCGTCCGCCTCGCCGGCGGAGAAGCCCGCCGCCACCATGGCCAGCTTGATCACCTGCTCCTGGAAGATGGGCACGCCGAGCGTGCGCTCCAGCACGCCGCGCACCGCCTCGCTCGGATAGCTCACCGGATCGAGCCCCTGGCGGCGGCGCAGGTAGGGATGCACCATCTGCCCCTGGATGGGACCGGGACGCACGATGGCGATCTCGATGACGAGATCATAGAAGCAGCGGGGTTTCAGGCGCGGCAGCATGCTCATCTGCGCCCGGGACTCGATCTGGAACACGCCCACCGTATCGCCCCGGGAGATCATCTCGTAGGTGGCCGGATCCTCGGCGGGCACCGTGGCCATGTCCAGCCCGCCTATCTCACCACCGTTCGTAGCGAGGGCGTCGAGGCGCCGCTGTGACGGGGCGCACGGACCGCAGGACGGCGCAGGCGTAGCTGACAGGACATTGCCCGGGGCTACATGCAGGAGGCCCGCCCCCGGGCCGAAGGCGGCGTCCATCGGGCCTCGGCCGTTCGCGGCGGGGTCGCCGCTCCTACAGTATGGCAGGCGCCCCGTCACAGCGGGCAGATCGGGGGCCGCAGTGGAAGGGGGGTGAGACATGCGGGCTGGCCCGCCCCGATAGCCGCGGATGAGATCGAAGGCGCGGCGCACGGCGGAGAGCATGCCGAGTGCCAGCACGTCGATCTTGAGCAGGCCGATTGCATCCAGGTCGTCCTTGTCCCACTGGATCACGGTGCGCTCGGCCATGGCGGCGTTCTCGATGGGCACCAGCTTCGAGAGCACATCCCGGGCGATGACGAAGCCGCCCACGTGCTGGGACAGGTGCCGGGGGAATCCCACGAGTTGCTCCACCAGCACCACCAGTCGCCGGAGCACCGGGCTGTCCGGGTCCAGACCCGCCTCGCGGATGCGCTCGGCCGCGATGCCCAGCCCGCCTATCTCACCACCGTTCATAGCGAGGGTGTCGAGGTGCCGCTGTAGGGGGGGCGCATGCAGGAGGCCCGCCCCCGGGCCGAAGGCGGTGTCCATCGGGCCACGGTCGTTCGCGGCGGGGTCGCCGCCCCTGCAGTGTGGCGGGAACGCCGCCACAGCGCGCAGATCGGCGGCCGCAGCAGAAGGGTGGTGAGATATGCGGGCTATCTCCCACCAGGCGAGACTGCCGGACAGGCGGGTGACCTGATCCACGGACAGCCCCAGGGCCTTGCCCACGTCGCGGATGGCGCTGCGCCGGCGATAGGTGATCAGCGTGGCGGCCAGCGCGGCACGGTCACGGCCGTATTTCCCGTAGATGTACTGCATCACCTCCTCGCGCCGCTCGTGTTCGAAGTCCACGTCGATGTCCGGCGGTTCGTTGCGTTCCTTCGACACGAAGCGCTCGAACAGCATCTCCGAGCGGGAAGGGTCCACGGCGGTGATGCCGAGGCAGTAGCACACGGCGGAGTTGGCCGCCGAGCCGCGGCCCTGGCAGAGGATCCCCCGGCCGCGTGCGAAGCGCACGATGTCGTACACGGTGAGGAAGTAGGGGGCGTAGTCCATCTCGCCGATGATGGCCAGTTCATGGGCCACCAGGTCCCGGACCTTTTGCGGCGCGCCTCCCGGCCAGCGCGCGGCCATGCCCTCCCGCGTGAGGCGCGTGAGATGGTCCATGGCCGTATCCCCCGGCGGCACGTCGTCCACCGGGTAGGTGTAGCGCAGTTCGTCCAGGGAGAAGCGGCAGCGCCCGGCGATGGCCACGGACGCGGCCATCCATTCGGGCCGGTACAGGCGCGCCAGGTCTTCCCGGGGACGCAGATGGCGTTCGCCGTTGGGGAACAGCCGCGCGCCTGCCGCCGACAGGGGAACGCAGTGGCGGATGGCGGTGAGCACATCCTGCAGCGCGCGGCGTTCGCGCAGGTGCATGTGCACCTCGCCGGTGGCCGCGAGCGGCAGTCCGGTGCGTTCCGATAACGCCTCCAGTGCCGTACGCCACGCCGCGTCCCGGCCGTCCCGGTGCAGGGCGATGGCGATCCAGGCGCGGCCGGGGAAGATGCCTTGCAGGAAGGATGAAGGATTTTGAAAGGATGAAGGGTGAAGGGTGAAGGATGAATGGGGGGGCGGGAGCCACAGGGTCAGCAGGCCTCGGGCGTGGCGGGCCAGGTCATCCCGGGTCAGGTGATACTCGCCCTTGGCGGCGTTGCGCCGGCCGGTGGTGATCAGTTGAGAGAGGTTCTCGTAGCCCTCGAGGTTTTCCGCCAGCAGCACCAGATGCAGCGCATCGGCGCATCCCCCCGGCACCCGTGGCACCCGTAGATTGGGGTGAGCGCAGCGAACCCCAACATTCCGGGCAGCATCCGCATGGGCCTGTTGGGGTTCGCTGCGCTCACCCCAACCTACACGTACTTCGGTGCCGATGATGAGGTGCAGGCCGTGTTCCTTCGCGGCCTGGTGGGCGCGCACCGCGCCGGCGAGCGAGCACTCGTCGGTGATCGCCAGCGCCCGGTAGCCCAGTTCGGCGGCCCGGGCCACCAGTTCCTCCGGATGCGAGGCGCCGCGCAGGAAGCTGAAATTGGAGAGGCAGTGGAGCTCGGCGTAGTCGGGGAGCATGGCCAGGACGTACAGGGAAATCGGATACTATATAGATATACAGTATAAGGCGGATACTGCAAGCCGGAGCAGTTCCTTCCCGCGGATCCCGTATCCCGCAAGCGTGCTATGTTGACGCGCAAGCCTGTAATCCATGGGGCGGCCCGTGGCCGCCGCCGGGGCCGCCGCCGGGGCCGGGTATGAGATCAAAGGTGATTCACCACGAAGCACACGAAGATCACGAAGTTTTCTGTTCCGTTACCTTCGTGCCCTTCGTGGTAACACTCCCGGATTGCCTGCGCCATTGCCTGCGTACACACTGACCATGCACCATTCCGACGGCACGTGCCGTCTTGC
>SKOF01000178.1 GCA_007120155.1 Thioalkalivibrio sp.
GCGTATCCCGGGGGCCACGCCCTCCACCAAGGGCAGCCTCTGAGAGGGCCCGCACGGACTCATCCATCCAGTCATCGCAGATTCCCGGATCCTCGCAGAATGAACACCGTGGCAGTGGTCGATTACGGCATGGGCAACGTGCGTTCCGTGGTCAAGGCGCTGGAGCACGTGGCGCCGGCAGGCACCCGCGTATTGCTCACCGACAGCCCCGAGGCGATTCTGGAGGCCGAACGGGTGGTCTTTCCGGGCCAGGGGGCCGCGCGGGACTGCATGGCCGCGTTGACCGCCCGGGGGCTCGACGAGGTGCTGCGCCGCACCGCCGCTGACCGTCCCTTTCTCGGCGTCTGCATGGGCATGCAGGTGCTGGTGGACTATAGTGAGGAGAACGGGGGTACCCGATGTCTGGGTGTGCTCCCGGGCCAGGTGCGATTTTTCGGCGAGGATCTGCGGGAGGCCGTGGACGGCCCCCGGCTGAAGATTCCCCACATGGGCTGGAACCAGGTGCATCAGATCATCGAGCATCCGCTGTGGCGCGATATCGCCCAGGACAGCCGATTCTATTTCGTGCACAGCTATCATCTGCAGGCCGGTGATCCCGCCCTGGTGGCCGCCACCACCGAGTACGGCATTCGTTTCACGTCGGCCATCGCAAGGGACAACATCTTCGCCATTCAGTGCCATCCCGAGAAGAGTGCGGCCCCGGGTCTCACCCTGCTCAGGAATTTCATGCGCTGGAATGGCAAGGGGTCATCATGACTTTCGTGGGAGAAACAGGCATGTTGGTGATACCGGCCATTGACCTCAAGGACGGCAAGTGCGTGCGTCTGCGTCAGGGCAAGATGGATGATGCGACCGTGTTTTCCGACGACCCGGTGGAAGTGGCCGGTCGCTGGCTGGATGCCGGGGCCCGGCGTTTGCACGTGGTGGATCTGGACGGCGCCGTCTCCGGTGAACCGCGTAACGCCGGCATCATCAGCGAGATTGTGGCGAAATACCCGGATCTGCCCGTGCAGGTGGGTGGCGGTATCCGCGACGACGATACGGTGCAGGTCTACCTGGATGCCGGCGTACAGTGGGTGATCATCGGCACCAAGGCGGTGAGCGCGCCGCATTTCGTCAATGACCTGTGCCTGGAATTCCCCGGGCGCATCATCGTCGGCCTGGATGCGAAGGACGGCAAGGTGGCCATCGATGGATGGTCGAAGCTGTCCAATCACGACGTGGTCGACATGGCCATGCACTTCGAGCAGGACGGGGTGGCCGCCATCGTCTATACCGACATCTCCCGCGACGGCATGATGCAGGGGGTGAACGTGGACGCCACCGTGAAGCTGGCCCAGGCGGTGCATGTGCCGGTGATCGCCTCCGGCGGCGTCACCGACCTGGAGGATATCCGGCGCCTGTGCGCGGTCAGCGAGGAAGGCATCGACGGCGTGATCGTCGGCCGCGCCCTCTACGAAGGCACAATCGACCTCGCCGAGGCGCAGAAACTCGCGGATCAGTAACCCCGAACAACGCAATGCAACAGGGGGCCCCGGCGCCTTCTTGCCACTTGTATCCGTCAACTTGTCTCTGGCGCTTTTATGCTCGCGAAACGCATCATCCCCTGCCTCGACGTGGACCGTGGCCGTGTGGTCAAGGGGGTCAACTTCGTGGAGATCCGCGACGCGGGTGATCCGGTGGAGATCGCCCGGCGCTACGACGCCGAGGGCGCCGACGAGATCACCTTCCTGGATATCACCGCGAGCAGTGACGATCGCGAGACCATGGTGCATGTGGTGGAGGAGGTGGCGTCCGAGGTGTTCATCCCGCTCACGGTGGGTGGCGGCATCCGCCGTGTCGAGGATATCCGCCGGCTGCTCAATGCGGGTGCTGACAAGGTGTCCATCAATACCGCCGCGGTGTTCAACCCGGACTTCGTGCGCGAGGCGGCCGAACGGGTGGGCTCGCAGTGCATCGTGGTGGCGATCGACGCCAAGCGGGTCTCCGCACCCGGCGAGGCGCCCCGCTGGGAGATCTTCACCCACGGCGGGCGCAAGCCCACGGGGCTGGACGCCGTGGACTGGGCGCGGCGCATGGTGGCCTGCGGTGCCGGCGAGATCCTGCTCACCAGCATGGACCGGGACGGCACCAAGCAGGGCTTTGACATCGAGCTGACCCGCGCCGTGTCCGACGCGGTGCGCGTGCCGGTGATCGCTTCCGGTGGCGTGGGCACCCTCCAGCACCTGGTGGACGGGGTCACCCTCGGGCGCGCGGATGCCGTGCTGGCGGCCAGCATATTCCACTTCGGCCAGCACACGGTGGGCGAGGCCAAGCGCTTCATGGCGGAGCGGGGGGTCGAGGTGCGCCTTTGAGGGCAGCGTCCCTGCCGCCGTCCCCCGGGGCGGCGCGGTTTAAACTTTCACCATTAGCGTATAAAGTCGCAGACTCCGGCTTTTCAGGCCGGGCGGGAGTATCATGTCCGAAGACTGGCTAGACACGATTCACTGGAACCCGGACGGTCTGATACCGGTTATCGCCCAGGAGACGGGTACGGGCAAGGTCCTGATGCTTGCCTGGATGAACCGTGAGTCCCTGGAGCGGACCCTGGCCACCGGAGAGGCTGTGTACTGGTCGCGCTCCCGCCGGCGCCTCTGGCACAAGGGCGAGAGTTCCGGCAACACCCAGCGGGTGGTGCAGATGCGGCTCGATTGCGACGCGGATACCCTGCTGCTGGAAGTGGAGCAGCGTGGCGGCATCGCCTGTCACACGGGACGTCACAACTGCTTTTTCCACCGCTACGAGGACGGAGGCTGGCGGGTGGTGGATCCGGTGTTGAAGGATCCCGAAGAGATGTACGGTGGCACCCAATGAACAGTGACCGGATTCTTGACGAGCTGGCGAAGGTGCTGGAGAGCCGCAAGCAGGCGCCCCCGGACAGTTCCTACGTGGCCGGCCTGTATGCAAAGGGCCTTGATGCCATCCTCAAGAAGGTCGGAGAGGAGGCCACCGAGACCGTGGTGGCCGCCAAGAACGGGGACCGGGAACAGCTGGTCCACGAGACCGCTGACCTGTGGTTTCATTGCCTGGTCATGCTGGCGCACCAGGGGCTGGGACCGGACGCCGTGCTTGCCGAACTGGGGCGGCGTTTCGGGGTATCGGGGATCGACGAGAAGGCCAACCGGGCCGCGCAGACATAACAACTGCAATCTGGACACAGGCAGACATTTCGGAGAAAGCACATGGGTATCGGTGGCATCAGCATCTGGCAGCTCCTGATCATTCTGGTGATCGTCATTCTTCTGTTCGGCACCAAGAAGCTGCGCAACATGGGCGGCGACATCGGCAGCGCCATCAAGAACTTCCGCAAGTCCGTCCGGGA
>SKOF01000148.1 GCA_007120155.1 Thioalkalivibrio sp.
AGTTCCATGCCGGTTCCGCAAAAGCGCCGATTATACCAGCGTTGGGGAGCTGCCGCGGCAAAAGCGCAGGGAACGCCGGTGATCCATCGAACCCGGCGAGGCGGTCAGCCGGGCGCGGGTCATCGGAAATGTGATTGGCCACAGAGGTCACGGAGGCCACAGAGAAGGTCTGGAGAATGACCCGGTGGTACAGGGGCAGTGGCCTTATCAAGTCAACGGACATCTCTTGCTTTTTTCTCTGTGACCTCTGTGACCTCTGTGGCTTACACATGTCCGACAGCGAGGCCCGTTCGGCCCCGCCGAACGGGCGCACCGGGTCATCGCATCAGGAACTGGCCCGGGCGCACGCCGAGCACCCACAGGGTGGCCCCATAAGCGGCGGCCCCCAGGGCGACGAGACCCAGCAGGCGCATGACACGATCCAGGGCCGGCCAGTCGCCCCAGGCCGCCAGGGCCGGGGTGGCGAGCCACAGGACCACGCTCATGACGACGGCCGCCACGGCGATACGGACGATGAAGATGCGCCAGCCGGGGGGCGGCCGGTAGACCCCCTCCCGGTGGAGCCCCCGGAACAGAAGGCCTGCATTCAGGAGGGCCGAAAGCGCCGTGGCCAACGCCAGGCCCGCATGGGGGCCCGGCAGCCCCAGCATCACCCATGGCACCACGATCGCCACGTTGAGCCCCATGTTGGCCAGCATGGCGATCACACCGATCTTCACCGGCGTCCGGGTGTCCTGCCGGGAGAAGTAGCCCGGTGCGAGGATCTTGATGAGCATGAAGGCGGGCAGCCCGGCGGCGTAGGCAACGAGCGACATGGCCGCCATGCGGGTGTCGAAGGCGGTGAAATCCCGGTACTGGATCAGGCTCGCCAGAATGGGCCCGGCCAGCCAGATCAACCCCAGCATGGCGGGTACCGCCACCACCAGGGTGAGCCTGAGCGCCCAGTCCAGGGTGTTGTTGAAGGCCTCGGGCGTCTTCGCGGCATGCTCGCGGGAGAGCCGGGGCAGGATCACCGTGGCGATGGCGACACCGAACAGGGCGAGGGGCAACTCGACGAAACGGTCCGAGAAGTACAGCCAGGTGATGGAACCTGCCATCAGGAAGGAGGCGATGAGGGTATCCACCAGCAGATTGATCTGCACCACCGAGGAACCGAAGATCGCCGGGAGCATGAGACGGATGATTTTCCTTACCCCGTCATGGGCCCGCCGCAGGCGGGGCCGGGGCAGCAGCCCCCGGCGGACCAGAAAGGGGATCTGAAACAGCAGCTGGGCCGCCCCGCCGATGAACACGCCCCAGGCCAGCGCCTTGACGGGCTCCTCGAAAAGCGGCGCCCCCCACAGGGCGGCGCCGATCAGCGAGAGGTTCAGGAACACCGGCGTGAAGGCGGGCACGGCGAAGCGCCCGACACTGTTCAGGATCCCGCCCGCCATGGCGGTCAGCGAGATGAACAGCAGGTAGGGGAAGGTCACTCGCAACATGTCGGCGGCCAGCACCTGACGGCCGTTCTCCTCGCCCACGAAACCCGGCGCAAAGACCATGATCAGTAGCGGCGCAGCCAGCATGCCGACCGCCGTAACGATGAAGAGTGTCAGCGTGAGCGCGCCGGCGGTATGGTCCAGCAGATCCTTCAGGGCCTCGCGCCCGCGCTGCTCCCTGTACTCGGCGAATACCGGCACGAAGGCCTGGGAAAAGGCCCCTTCCGCGAACAGCCGGCGCAGAAAGTTGGGGATGCGGAAGGCAACGAAGAAGGCGTCCGTGGACCCGGTCGCCCCGAAACTGATGGCCAGCACCATGTCCCGCAGAAAGCCGAACAGGCGCGAGATGAGCGTCATGCCGCCGACCACGGCGGTGGATTGCAGAAGCCGGCTCTTCAAGGCAGTGGCAAGTGGCTGGTTGCAAGTGGCAAGGGAAACCCGGACTTTACTGGCTTTTACGTGCCGGTGGCCACCGCTTTGAAGGGTGAGGGGTGAGGAGTGAGGGGTAAGGCGTGAGGGGTTTGCACCTATCGCCTCTCTCCTATCTCCTATCTCCTATCGCCTCTCCGCTCCCCCTATCGCCTCTCCCCTATCGCCTTACGCTCATTCGATCTTCAGATACGCGAAGCCTTCCTCGTTCTGAAGCTGCGCAATGCGCACCACGCCGGAGGGGACCAGGTCCACGGCGTCGTAGAGCTCGTCGTTGGCCAGCTGGATCGCTGCGCGGGTGATATCGCACAGCTCCAGTCTTACACCGTGCATGTTCACCAGGCTCAACAGCCGGCCACGCAGGTTGTCGCGTTCCTCCGCCAGTTGCTCGTCCTCGGCAAACGGCGTGCCCTCCATGGGATGGTCGGTGACAAAGCGGATGCCGTGGGAGACAAACACGATGCGAACGTCGTAGTCGATGAAGTTGTCGTGGTAGTGGGTCACCATATTGTTGATGCTGGTGAGCATGGCGCTGAATCGCCGGGGATCGGCATAGTCCGCGTGATAGACCACTTTCGCCTCGGCATCCGCGTGGGCCTTGGGCATGGAGAATCCCAGGGCCAGCGCCAGTGCGATGAACGCTGTCAATGCCAGCCAGGGCGAACGGCGGCGTGCCTGCGTGCAGCGGGATACTCGGGAACTGTTCATGGCAAATCTCCTTAGGTGGTTGCGGAAGTCCGGGCCGAGGGAACCCTCATGGACATCGTGTGGGTTTTTTCTGCATTGTATGGCCACCTCAACTCTCAGACCCGGCGGGGATTTCAGGGTTCCTTCCCCGCATCGTGAAGCGGGTGCCACCACAGCGCCGGCATGCGCCCGCCGGCATTGACAGGAACGGGCCGATCAGGCATGATCCTCGCCCTTTAGCGTTCGTTGCATCCAGGATTTTTCAGGAGCATTACCTTGGCAAACATTGCATCCGCCCGCAAGCGCGCCCGTCAGGCAGAGAAGAATCGCCAGCACAACATGGCGCTGCGCTCCCGTTTCCGCACGTCTGTGAAGAAGGTGCTCAAGGCCGTGCAGGCCGGCGACAAAGAGGCCGCTCAGGCCGCCCTGAAGGACGCCGTCCCCGTGATCGACGGCACCGCCACCAAGGGCCTGATCCACCGCAACAAGGCCGCCCGCCACAAGAGCCGGCTGAATGCGCGCATCAAGGCACTGTAAGCCTTTTTCTGCAGGCAATAAAAAAGCCCGGCTTGGCCGGGCTTTTTTATTGCCTGCAGAAAAAGCAGTGGCAAGTCTCAAGTGGCAAGTGGCAAGGACTGCCTCCCCGGTCCTCCCCCGCAAGCGGGGGAGGACCGGGGAGAGGGTAGTGTTTCCCTTGCCACTTGCCACTTGAGACTTGCCACTGACTTTATAGCAGCACGAGATTATCCCGGTGTATCA
>SKOF01000196.1 GCA_007120155.1 Thioalkalivibrio sp.
CGGGGCCTGATTTCTACAATAATGATGCTTTGGCCTTCGATATTATAACCCAAATCAACCTGATTTCTAATATTTTCGGGTGGTCTTTTCCTTGACAGGAAGTTTTCCATCACCTCAATAACTTCAAGTGTCTGTAAATTTTCCATTACCATATGTAAACCTCCATTTATTGATAAATCTGATTGCTATTCTTGTTGCGTTTGGGTTTTTCAGTTGATATAATAGAATCGTTGCGTTCTTTTATTCAACAGCATAAATCGTTCTAAATAGAATTGGGGATTAAGATACTTTCAACACAAGGGTAAAAATATTGAATATTTACTCTTGTTTGTTTGATAGGTGTAATTTTTTTCCCTGTTCAATTGTGTTTGCAAATTCCTTACTAACGTGAGCACCCACACCTGAAGTATCTGGTTCAAAAGCCACCAGGACGAGGGGTCAGTATTTTATATTAGTATTTCGGGTAAAAGCCTTGCCCTATGTAAAATAATATTACGTATCTTGGCAGCCTGAAACTTAATTATCTATAGATGCATGTTTTAATGCTACAAAACCATTGTAGCGATCAATGTATGTATTTATGAAAAAAGCATGTGTACTATTTTTGATTATCTTACTGCTGGCGTTTTTTACCACAGCTGTTGAATCTTATGCCCATGTTCAGTCTGAACCAGCCGGGGAGCAAGCTGCGGAAGACAAGGTCATCTATATCGGTGTGCTGGCAAACCGGAGCTACGAGCTGTGTCTATTGGAGTGGGGGCCAACAGCTGATTACCTGTCGGAACGTATTCCTCCTTATGAGTTTCGCATACTACCATTTGGCTTTGATGAGGTATTCGAAGAAGTCTCCAGGGTAGATCGCCGGATAAGCTTTATTTCGGCCAACCCCAGCCTCTATGCTTACATGGAGTACCACGGCCTGGCACGCCGCATTGCCACCTTGCAGATTCCAGGTGTACAAGGCCCGAAATCATCTTTCGGGGGTGTGATTTTAACGCGGGCCGACAGAACCGACATTCGTAAGATTACTGATTTACGCAATAAACATTTTGCCGCTGTTGACAGCAATTCACTGGGGGGCTATCACGCTGCCCTGAGGGAAATTTATCATGCCGGTCTAAACCCTGCCAGAGATTTCAGATCCGTTGAATTTGTGGGGACGCATGATGAGGTCGTACGCCGGGTGCTGTCAGGTGAAGTCGATGCAGGTACCGTGAGAAGCACACAGCTGGAACGGATGGAAGAAGAAGGGCTCATAGACTTTGCTGACATCCACATCATCAATAGCCAGGCTGAACGTTTTCCTGACCATCCTTACCTTTTGTCAACCCAATTGTATCCTGAATGGCCTTTTGCTGCCATAACAGGCACTGACGAAGAGTTAAGCAAAAGCGTTGCTCTTGCATTACTGATGATGGATGCAGACCACCCCGCCGCCAGGTTAATTCGTGGCGCCGGGTGGACGGTGCCCGAACAGTACACCAGTGTTCATGAACTGCTTCGGGAGCTCTTGTTTCCGCCCTATGACGATTACGGCATTACACTGGGTAAAACCATCAACCAGTTCGGGCCCTTGTTATTGACAATGCTTATTTTGTTTGTGGCGGTATTGGGTTTTGGGATATTGGCATACTTTCTCAAAAGACGTGCACAATTAATTGCTGACAAACTGATTAAGAGTGAAACGCAGTTCACCAAGCTTTTTGACAACGCACCGGTGTCTATCCTGGTCATGTCAAGTGAAACTGCAGATGTTATAGATGCCAATAAAAAAGCCATTGAATCCTATGGAGTGAAATCCTTAGAAGAGTTACAAAAGGCAGACATATGGGGAAAACCGCCTTACTCATTTAATGAGGTTTTGCAGTTGCAGAACAAATTACTCAAAGAAGGGCCACAAAGATTTGAGTGGAAATCACGTAACGTGCAGGGCGAATATTTCTGGGAAGATGTGTTGATCCAGGAGATCGATTTTGGATCGCAAAAACGGATTGTGGCCATTTCCAATGATATCACTGACAGAAAAAAGATTGAGGAATCCCTGCGCGAGAGTGAATCAAAGCTACAGGAGCTAAACATCCAAAAAGACAAATTCTTTTCCATCATCGCACATGATCTGAAGAGTCCCTTCACATCAATCATTGGTTTTAGTGAATTGCTTACAAATCACATCAAACAGAAAAAATACGATAAGGCGCAAAAGTATGCCCAGATCATAAACCAATCTTCAGAGGTGGCCGTGGGATTATTAATGAACTTGCTGGATTGGGCCAATTCGCAGACCGGTAGAATGAGGTTCAACCCCAAGCACCACCTAATGGCCGTTCTGATTGGAGAGCCCTATTCTCAACTCAAAGATGCTGCTGATCAGAAATCAATAAAACTCCATGTTGAAGCACCCCCGGAGCTCCCGGTGCTGGCTGACAAGGACATGATCAGCACAGTGCTGAGAAATTTGATCTCCAATGCCATTAAATTCACCAGAACAGGTGGTGAGGTGACCATTTCGGCAAACCAAACGGACAATGAAATAATTGTTTCTGTTAAAGACAATGGCCTGGGCTTGGCAGCAGACAAAATAGCAACCCTTTTTCAGATTCATACCAGTGAATCAACCCCCGGAACAAACCAGGAAAGTGGAACCGGTCTGGGACTGATCCTTTGCAAGGAGTTCGTTGAAAAACACGGTGGCAGTATCTGGGTAGAAAGCAAAGTGGATGAAGGGTCAGTATTTTCTTTCAGTATTCCGCGTGAGGGGGTGATTGGACGATAAGCTGTTATTGTTTTTTTACACTACATGTGCTTATGCCAAACAAGGTATAAAGCCCGCAAAAACTTGTCAGCGTAGTTATTGCCAGGACAGCCGCCAATACCACCAATACAGTGCCAGGGGTTCCGGTTGCAACACCTGTAAAGTATAGTAATAACAAAACGGCCGCTATTAGCAGTCTAATAATTTTGTCAAGTCTACCCATGTTTTTTTTCATAGCTACAGTGCTTTTAAAGTAGTTTATATTGAAACACTTTTAACAGGGTTTTGTTTTTATCCGGGATTAAATTTTAATAATTAGCAATCCTCCACTTATTGGTAGCTCAGGGTTCTATTTATCAGGCTTTCATGCACTATTGTTTCAATATTTCAATCAATTCTTTGTTTATATACAACGTCTCTCTCCCAACTTTTTGAGATTCAACAATTCCAATATCCTCGAGCTCCTTTAAGTATCGTGAAGCAGCCTTCCTTTCCACTCCCAGTTTATTTACAACAAACTCAATTTTAGAATAGGGTTGTTCAAAAAGCAATTCAACAAGTTCTTTTCTATATAACCTGGGTGCCTTTTCCTGAACTTTA
>SKOF01000489.1 GCA_007120155.1 Thioalkalivibrio sp.
GCCGCTGCGCGATCAGCCCCTGTTCGATCTGGTGGATGGCGGCGTGGGAGGTCAGATATGCATCTGCGACCGCTGATCCCCGCCGCGGGGTGGCTCGCCCTCGCCCTCCTCCTGATCGCGGGCATCGCATCGGCCCACGCGGCGGGTCCGGCGGCCCGGGTGGCCGCCATCGCCGGGGAGGTGACGGCCATCGGCCGTGACGGGGCGAGCCGCGAACTGCGTCAGGACATGGAGATCCACGCGGGCGACACCATCCAGACCGGGGCGGGCGGGCGCGTGCGGCTCGTGTTCAGCGACGGCAGCGCCCGGACCCTGCGCCCGGGCACCATCCTGGTGATCGAGGCATACCGCCACGAGGGCAACGCAGAGACGGATTCCAGCGTATCGCGACTGATACGTGGCGGCATGCGGGCGGTAACCGGCGCCATCGGGGCGGCCAACCACGAGAGCGAGCGCACCGAGACACCGGTGGGCACCATCGGCATCCGCGGCACGGAGTACCTCGCCCGGTTCTGTCGCGGGGATTGCGCCGACGGACAGGTCCCGGGGGAGGAGCCGCCAGCGGATGGCCTCTACACCCATACCCTGAGCGGCGCCACCGTGGTGACGGGTGTCCAGGTGGCGGCGGGCCTGTCGTCCCATACGGACATGCAGGGCCGCACCCGGCTCCTGACCCGGATGCCTTCGGTCCTGGAGGACCGCGAAGCGGGCATCGACTGGCTGGGTACCGGTATCCCCGGAACCGGGACAGTGGATGCCGTGTTCGAGATCCCGGCCCAGCACGTGGGCACGCGGTTCCTGCTTTGTGATTGAGACATGCGCCCGGGGGCTGCCCGGCGCATCGGGGCCGGAGGTTGAGCGGGCATGACCCTGAGTCCCGCCGGGTCGCGCCGCTATGCCACGGTACTGGGCCTCCTCCTGGTGGCCGTGCTGCTGTCGGCCCGCTTCGGTGGTGTTCCGGGGCTGGATATCCCGCTCCAGCGCCTGGAGATGCTGGCCTACGACCTGCGCATGCAGGCCCACCTCCCGGGAGAGCGGGGGGAGGGGCACTCGCCCACACCCGTGGTGATCGTCGATATCGACGAGGCCTCCCTGCGCCGGGAGGGGCACTGGCCATGGCCGCGCCAACGCATCGCGGCGCTGGTCGATGCCCTGGCGGAGGCAGGCGCCGCCGTGGTGGTCTTCGACGTGCTCTTCGCGGAGCCGGAGCGCAATCCCGCGGCGCTGGTGGCGCCGCACCTCGGCGATGACCCGCCTTCGGCGGCGCTGCGCGAGCGTCTGGAGGCCGTGGCCCCGGCGCTGGACGGCGACCGGCTGCTGGCCGGGGCGCTGCGCGAGCGCGACGTGGTGCTCGGCTATGTCTTCAACCCCGTCGATCCGGCCGCCTCGGGGGTCCTGCCCGATCCCCTGCCGCTGTACGAGCCCGACGCGGTGCAACGCCTGGCCCTGGCGCCCATGGCGGGCTACAGCGCACCCCTGCCGGGTCTCGGGCAGGCGGCGGCCGCGGCGGGGTTCTTCAGCTTCCTCCCCGACGCGGACGGCGTGGTGCGCCGGGTGCCGCTGCTGGCCCGCCACGATGACCGGCTGTACGGCTCCCTGGCGGTGGAGGCGGTGCGCCGCTACCTGCTGCTCGACCAGGTGCGCCTGGAGGCGGAGCCCATCGCCGGCATGGATCACATCGAACGGGTCTGGCTGGATGATGCCCTCGGGGTACCCACCGACGGCGAGGGCCGCATGCTGGTGCCCTACCGGGGTGGCTATGGCAGCTTCCCCTACCTGCCGGCCTGGGAGGTGCTCGCCGGAGAGGCGGACCCGGATGCCCTCGCGGACGCGATCGTGCTCATCGGCACCACCGCGCCCGGTCTGTTCGATCTGCGGGCCACGCCGGTGGCGCCGGTCTTCCCCGGTGTGGAGGTGCACGCCAACCTGATCGCGGCGATGCTCGACAACCGTTTCCTGGTGGAGCCCCCCTGGGCCAGGGGGGCGAACCTGGTCATCGCCCTGCTGGTGGGGGTGCCGCTGGCGTTCTGGCTGCCCCGGGTCTCCGCCCTGTCGCTGTTCATGTCCACGCTGGTGGCGGCGGGAGCATTGATCCTGGGAACAGGCTGGTTGTGGAGCACACGCGGGCTGGTGCTGGATCTGGCCGCGCCGATGCTGCTCATCGCCCTGCTGGGCGCCCTCAACCTCGGCTGGGGATTCTTCTTCGAGGCCCGCACGAAACGGCGCCTGAAGATGATGTTCGGCCAGTACGTGCCCCCGGAACTGGTGGAGGAGATGAGCGAGCGGCCCGGGGACTTCGGCTTCGCCGGCGAGCAGCGGGAACTGAGCGTCCTGTTCTCCGATATCCGGGGCTTCACCACTCTCTCGGAGACCCTGGCGGCCGACGAACTCAAGCAGCTGCTCAACCGCTACTTCACGCCCATGACGCGCATCATCTTCGAGCACCGGGGCACCATCGACAAGTACGTCGGAGACATGGTGATGGCTTTCTGGGGCGCCCCGGTCCGCGATCCGGACCATGCCGCGCACGCCATCGAGGCGGCGCTGGCGATGCTTGCCGGGACGGAGACGCTGAAACGGGAGTTCGTCCGTCTCGGCCTGCCGGAGATCAGCATCGGCATCGGCATCAACAGCGGCGTGATGAACGTGGGTGACATGGGTTCCGAGTATCGGCGCGCCTATACGGTGCTCGGCGATGCCGTGAACCTGGCCTCCCGGCTGGAGGGAACCACCAAGTACTACGGTGTCGGGCTGGTGGTGGGCGAGCGCACCCGGGAACTGGCGGGTGAGCGTTTCGTGTGGCGGGAGCTTGATCTGGTCAGGGTCAAGGGCAAGGACCGGCCGGTGCATGTCTACGAACCGGTCTGCCGGCGCGACGAGGCGGGGCCCGGACTGCTGGACGAGCTGCGACGACATGACGCGGCGCTGGCCGCCTTCCGGGCCCGGCGCTGGGAAGAGGCCGCCGAGCGGTTCGCCGCCCTGCGCTCGGAGCACCCCGACTGCGGCCTGTACATCCTCTATCTGGAGCGCCTGGCCGGCCTGCGTGCCGACACCCTGCCGCCTGACTGGGGCGGCAGTTGGACACGCACCGAGAAATAGCGGGGCCGGCTGTAAGAGGGGTGTAAGAAGGCCGGATGGATACTCGCCGGAACAGTTCGCCGCAAGGCGGACTGCGGGGCCCGGCGTTCCGGGGCATGCAATCGAGCCGCCGCAGACAGGGGGACAGCATCATGGACAGACAGACGACTGTCATCGTCGGGGGTGTGGCCGGGGGTGCCTCCTGCGCCGCCCGCCTGCGCCGCAACGACGAGCGCGCGGAAATCATCATCCTGGAACGCGGACC
>SKOF01000221.1 GCA_007120155.1 Thioalkalivibrio sp.
CCCTGGAGTCCACCCAGGCGGCCGCCGAGGCCGCGGAAGCCGGCTTCGAGGTCGGCACCCGCACGGCAGTGGACGTACTGCTGGCCCTGCGCGAGGTGTTCCGGGCCCAGCGCGACTATGCCCAGGCCCGCTATGACTTCGTGCTCAACACCCTGCGTCTCAAGCAGGCGGCAGGCACATTGGACGAGCGCGACATCCACGCCGTCAACGCCTGGCTCCACTGATCCCGTGGCCGGTTCGCGGCTCTGCCATGCGGCCCGAAGTCAGCTGCTGATCGTGGACATGCAGGAGCGCCTGGCGGGCGCCATGGACAGCGCCGAACGCGAATCGGCGCTTCGCGCCGCGGGCATCCTGGCACAGGCCGCTGGCCAGATGGATGTGCCGGTTGTGGTCTCGGAACAGTATCCCAGGGGCCTCGGCCCCACGGTGGATGCCCTCCACCGGCAGCTGCCGGACACCACGCGCATCCTGGAGAAGATTGCCTTCTCCTGCTGCGGCGACAGCGGCATCCTGGACGCCCTCAACGCCGCGCGCCGGCCCCAGGTCGTCGTCTGCGGCATGGAGACCCACGTCTGTGTCCTTCAGACCGCCATGGACCTGCTGGAGGCGGGATTCCAGCCCTTCGTGGTGGAAGACGCCGCATGTTCGCGCAATCCCGCCAACAAGGCGAACGCACTGCACCGCCTGCGCCAGGCCGGGGCGGTGGTGACCAATTGCGAATCAGTGCTCTTCGAATGGCTGCGCGATGCGCGGCATGCCCGGTTCAAGACCCTGACGGCGCTCATTAAATGAGCGTGAGGGGTGAGGCGTAAGGGGATAGGCGTTAGGCGTTAGGCGTTAGGCGTTAGGCAAGGTGTTACCCTCCTCACCACGACCGCAACCCCGGTTTCACGCCTATCCCCTTACGCCTCACACCTACCGCCTCACAACCTCCTCTACCCAATCAGCCACCCGCGCCACCGCCCCCCGATTTGCGGTCACCACCCGGGCCGCCGCCTCGCCGCGGCGCACGCGATCCCCGGCATCATCGAGCAGCGCGATCACCTCCCGGGTCAGCGCCGCGTCATCCGGCACCACCCGCGCACCACCCGCCTGCTGCAGAGCATCGAACACGTCGCAGAAATTGAACACGTGCGGACCCGTGAGCACGGGCAGGGCGTGAACCGCCGCCTCCAGGGGATTGTGGCCCCCTGCGGGCACCAGGCTGCCCCCCATGAACGCCACGTCCGCGCGGCCGAACAGGTCCTGCAGTTCACCCATGGTGTCGCCCAGCCACACGGCGGTCTCGGCGGCGGGCGCTTCACCCCGGGACCGCCGCGCCACCGGCAGGCCCGCCTGCCCGCACAACCGGGCTGCCGCCTCGAAACGCTCCGGATGGCGCGGCACCAGAATCAGCAGGGCATCGGGAATCCGCTCACGCACGGAGCGATGGACCGAGAGGACGCGCTGCTCTTCCCCCTCGTGGGTGCTGGCCGCAATCCACACGGGCCGATCCCCCGCCGGTCGCGGTGGCACCGCGGAATCCCCGGTGGCCGGTGAGCGGAGGTCATATTTCACGTTGCCGGGCACACGCACACGCGCGGCATCCGCCCCCAGTTCGCAAAAGCGCCGCGCATCGGCATCGGAGCGTGCCGCCAGCGCGCTGACGCAGCGAAGGGTTGCCGCCACCAGCGGCCGGACGCGGTGGTACGCCTTCAGGGACTTCTCGGAGAGGCGCCCGTTGACCAGCATCACCGGCACATCCAGGGACCGGCAGGCCGCGTAGAGATTCGGCCAGAGCTCGGTCTCCATCACGATCAGCAGACGGGGACTGACCCGCCTCACGAACCGCCGCATCAGGCGGGGCAGGTCCACGGGCAGGTAACGGTGTTCCACCTGCGCTCCGAAACGGCGGCGCACCTCGGCCGATCCGGTGGGGGTGGTGGTGGTCACCAGCACGGCGTGGTCCGGAAAGCGCAATCGCAGCGCATCGACCAATGGCGCCACCGCGGCCACCTCGCCCACCGACACCGCGTGCAGCCAGAGACGGGGGCGCGCCGGCATGGGCGGCCCGGGCCGGAAGCGTTCGCCCCAGCGCCGCAGGTACGCCGGGTTCCTGCGCGCACGCCATAACAGCCGGGCCGAAATCAGCGGCAACAGCAGGTAGAGCAGGATCGAATACATCGCACGCCACATGAAGTCAGGATATGCCGGCAGCCATGACAGGCCCGGAATGGTAGCATGCGCAGGCACCCGGGCCCTGCCGGCGAAACCCGTGGACCGGGCTGTCCGGGTTATGATTCGACCTTTTGGACACTGCCCGCCACATGCCTCGAAAACGCCGCCACGATTCCCCGCTTCTGCCCCGGTACTGGGGTCACTGGCTCGCGGTCGGTCTCCTGTGGTCCGCCTCGCATCTGCCGCTTGCGGCGCAGCACTGGCTGGGCAACCGCCTCGGAGACCTGTTTCATCTGGTGGGAAGGCGCCGCCGCCATATCGCGCGGGTCAACATCGATCTGTGCTTTCCCGAACTCGGTGAAGGCGAGCGGGCGCGTCTGGTCCGGGAGCATTTCCGGGCCGCGGGGTTTGCGCTGTTCGAGACCGCCCTGTCCTGGTGGGGCAGCGACCGGCGCTTCGGGAAGATGGCGACCATCGAGGGGCTCGGGCATCTGCAGGCCGCACTGGAACAGGGCAAGGGAGCGCTGCTGTTGAGTGCCCACTTCACCACCCTGGAACTGGTCGGCCGCCTGCTGACCCTGTCACACCACCCGATCGCCGCCATGTACCGGCCCCATGAGAACCCGGTGATCGAGCACCTGTTCGCGCGCAACCGCGGCCTGCACTGCGAGCGGCCCATCCGCCGGGACGACGTCAAGGGGCTGCTGCGGGCATTGAAGGACAATCTGCCGGTCTGGTATGCACAGGACCAGAGCAAGGGTGGGCGCTACAGTGTCACCGTGCCGTTCTTCGGCGAGCCCGCCGCGACCCAGACCGCCACGCACCGCATCGCCCGGGCCAGCGGCGCGCCGGTGCTGCCGTTCTTCGGCATCCGCGAGGCCGACGGAACCTATCGCCTGTCGATCCACCCGCCCCTGCAGGATTTCCCGACGGACGACCCGGTGCGGGACACCGCCCGGATCAACTCGATCATCGAGGAGGCGGTGCGCATGGCCCCGGAGCAGTACTTCTGGACGCACCGGCGCTTCAAGAAACGGCAGGGAATGGCGGACCCCTACAATCGGACCTAGTGTCGTGTCCCACCAAGTGGTTTACAGGAGAACCGGGAACCGCGGGGCGGATAACCGAAGCGCATCCGCCGACCACCTGGCCCATGACGTGTACGACAGCACCC
>SKOF01000331.1 GCA_007120155.1 Thioalkalivibrio sp.
CCCTCGTCCTCGCTGACCACCCGTCCGCGCACGGAGGCACCGGCCGCATGGACGCTGTCGGGGTCACCGGTGATCAGCGGGTGCCATGCCGGCAGTCCGCGGCCCTCGGACAGTCTGCGGTAGGCGCAACTGGGCGGAAGCCATTGGAAATCGCCGACGTCCCCGGGTGTCAGCCGGATGCAGTCGGGTACCCGCTGCGCGCGTCCCGGGTAATCACTGCAGCGGCAGCTATGCAGGTCCAGCAGCCTGCAGGCCACGGAGGTGTGGTAGATCTCCCCGGTGTCCTCGTCCTCCAGCTTGTGCAGGCAGCAGCGCCCGCAACCGTCGCACAGGGATTCCCACTGGGCCTTGCTCATTCGCGCCAGGGGCGTGCTTTCCCAGAAGGGCGGCGATCCGCGGCTCACTGAATCAATGCCTCCAGGGCCTCGCTGCGCAGGATGCGTGCCCGGACTTCGTCGAAATGCGGCGGGGGTGCGTAATGGAGCATGTCCCGGCCGCTTTCACTGAGCATGAGCACCATGCCCTTGTCCGGATAGAGCCAGTACTGATCGCCGTCCGGGGTGGGCAGCCGCTGGTCAGGCTCTCCGAATCGGCGCAGGGCGATCTCCTGATCGTAGCTTGCCCTGGGCACGTAGGTGATCTCGCGAATGGGCAGTGCCATGGCCGCCGCCGCATTTGACGCGGAGAGGTTGAGCCGGCGGGCGCCGCTGGGCATGGGCTTGTCGCTCATGCCGTCGGCGGTCATGCGTGCCAGCGCCCAATCGTCGGCATCCAGTACGACGACCAGGTTGGCCTGGAAGGGCCCGAGCTTGACCGCACCGAAGTAGGCCTCCAGGGAGCGGGTGCCGTCCGGGTGCACGAACAGCCCGAGGCTCGGGATCAGATGCAGCTTGTCACGCAGAGCGCCGAGGTGCGTCTCGCCCAGGGTGATGCCGAACACCTCGCTGGTCCGGCCGTCGGGGGACACCTCCACCTGCCAGGGCAGGTCGTCGAAGCGGGTCTCGCGGGGTGTACCCCCAAGCCACCACATGACGAGAGCCAGTACGGGCAGGGCCAGAAGCGTATAGAACAGGAACTTTTTCATGGAGATCGTGGCCGGGTTCCGGCATGCGGGCCTGCAGTGCGGGGTGGTGATGTTAGCACTCCGGTCACGGGTGTCTCCAGTTGCCGGGATTGCGGCCTCCGATCATGCAAGGCCAAAGGCGATTTCCGGCCGACCATGAGAACGACGGACTGATCCGGTTACCCCAACACCCACTCCACCAGCACCAGCACCGCCCCGGTCACCACCACCAGCGCCAGCAGGCTCAGGCGCCAGCCGGCATGCACCATGTCAGGCACACTGATGCGCCCGCTGCCGAACACGATGGCATTGGGCGGCGTGGCGACCGGCAGCATGAAGGCACAGGAGGCGGCCAGGGCCACGGGCACGGTCAGCAGCAGGGCATGTTCCCCGATCGTCACCGCCAGTGCCGCGGCCAGGGGCAGCAGGGTGGCGGCGGTTGCGGTATTGCTGGTGACATGGCTGAGAAGCATGGCCGTCAGCGCCACCATGGATACCACGATCCACACCGGCCACCCGGACAGCCCTCCCAGGGCGGTCGCCACCACCTCGGACAGGCCGCTCGAGCCGATGGCGGCCCCCAGGCTCAGGCCGCCGCCCACCAGTACCAGAACGCCCCAGGGAAGCTGGCGGGTGGCATCCCAGTCCAGGAGGCTCTCGCCGCGGCCGCCGCCCGCGGGAATCAGGAACAGGGCCAGGGCGCCCAGGATGGCGATGCCGGGATCGGTCAAAGACAGACCGGGGATGAATGCGTCCAGCAGGGGCCGGGTGAGCCAGGCAAGGGCCACCGCAGTGAACACCATGGCCACGCGCCGCTCCGGCCCCGATACGGGCCCCAGCGCCTCGTGCTGTTGCCGGATCAGGGTGTCAATGCCCGCGATATGCCGGTGTGACAGGGGAAACGCCAGCCGGCACAGGACCCACCAGCAGGCGACCAGCAGCATCAGCGCCACCGGCAGGCCGACGGCCATCCATTGCACGAACCCGATACTGACCCCGTGATGGTCCGACAGATATCCGGCCAGCAGCGCGTTGGGCGGCGTGCCGATCAGCGTGGCCATGCCGCCGATGTTGGCGGCGAATGCGATGCCCAGCAGCAGTGCCAGCGAGAAGTTGCGCCCCTCGGCTTCGGTGACGCCCTGGTCTTCCAGCAACACAAGCACCGAGATGCCGATGGGCAGCATGAGCGCCGCCGTGGCGGTGTTGCTCACCCACATGCTCAGGCCCGCGGTGGCGGCCATGAAGCCGCCCACCAGCTGGTCGAGCCGCTGCCCGGCTGCCCCCAGGATCAGGAGCGCGATGCGCCGGTGCAGGTTCCAGCGCTGCAGCCCCAGGGCGATGATGAATCCGCCCAGGAACAGGAAGATCAGGGGATTGGCGTAGGGTGCGGCGGCCTCGTTGATGTCCACCACCCCCAGCAGGGGCAGCAGGGCCACCGGCAGCAGGGCGGTAACGGGAATGGGCACGGCTTCCGTGACCCACCAGACGGCCATCAGGAGCGTCAGTGCGGCCACCTGCCAGGCGGGCAGGGCCATCTCTCCGGGAGGGTCTGCCCAAAGCATGAGCAGGAACAGGGCCGGGCCCAGCAACAACCCGAGCCGTTGCCGCCACGGGTGCGGGGGCGGCGTGTCCCCCGGCGGGGTTGTGCCTTGGATGTCGTTCATGGCGGACATGGGTCAGCGGGCTTCATGGATCTGCATTCTGCCGCCTGCGGGGCCGTCAGGTCCAAATGCGTCCGTCCCGTGAGCCGGCGTCACACCCGATTCGCCGAATCCGCGGGCCGCGTCGCTGCCCGGATGCGGCGAAGGAGCGGACCCTGTCGGGATGTTGGTGCACGAAACATTCCCGCCCCGGAGCGTGGTGCGGGCGTGATTTCACAACCGGCGGCTCATGACGGGTGGGGGTCGGCAGGTGCCTGCAGATCGGTTCTGGAGTAAAACTGATACATGGAACGACCCTGTTCCTTGGCCTGATACATGGCCATGTCCGCGCGCGTGATCAGTGCGTCCGGGTTGTCGCCGTCATCCGGGTACAGGCTGATGCCGATACTGCCGCCCACGTGGACAGGATGGCCGTTGCTCAGCGTGAAGGGTTGGGTCAGTCGATCGAGGAGGTCCCGGGCCAGGGAGGCAATGTGGCCGGTATCGGTGACTTCCTCCACCAGCAGGATGAACTCGTCGCCGCCCCAGCGTGCCAGGGTGTCCTCCTCCCGCACCCGTTCGTGAAGCCGTTCGGCCACGGCGCGAAGCACCTCGTCGCCACAGG
>SKOF01000066.1 GCA_007120155.1 Thioalkalivibrio sp.
CGGCTGTGGGCGCATCGCGCCTACGAGGCCCATCCCGCGGTACGCGTCTTCATGGCCCTGTGGGGTGCCTGTACCCTGCAGAACAGCATCCTGATCTGGGCCTCCGGCCACCGCACGCACCATCGTCATGTGGATGACAATGACCGGGATCCCTACTCCGCCGGGCGGGGCCTCTGGTTCTCCCACATCGGCTGGATGCTCAGGGACTACCCGAGCGGCAAGGCCGACTTCAGCAACGCGCCGGACCTGCTGCGCGACCCCGTCGTCATGTGGCAGCACCGCTACTACGTGCCCATCGCCTTGTCCATGAACATCGGCCTGCCGGTCGTGCTCGGGCTCATGTTCGGCAATGTGATCGAGATGCTCCTGCTGGCCGGCTTCCTGCGCCTGGTCCTCGCGCATCATTTCACCTTCTTCATCAACTCGCTGGCCCATGTCTGGGGCCGCCAGCCGTACACGGACGAGAACAGCGCCCGGGACAACGGCGTTCTGGCGTTGCTGACCTATGGCGAGGGGTATCACAACTTCCACCACCTGTTTCAGTACGATTACCGCAACGGCGTGCGCTGGTGGCAGTACGACCCGACCAAGTGGCTGATCGCCGCCCTGAGCTGGCTCGGTTTCGCCGGAAACCTGAAACGGGCCAGCAATTTCCAGATCCAGCAGGCCCTCATCGCCATGCAATTCCGCGAGGCGCGCAGGAAGCTCTCCCGGGGGGGCGGCAACGTGGAAAAATGGCGGACGGTGCTGGAGCAGGAGTATCAGCACTTCCTGTCCGTCCTGGAGCAATGGAAGGCCCACAAGCGCGGCCTGTACGAACAGACCCGGCAGCAGCTTGCGGTCCAGTGGGAACATGCCGTCATGCGCACGCGTATCCGGGAGTTCGAGTATCTGCTCAAGATGCAGCGCAAGCGGCTCGCCCTGCTGACGCTGCACCTGTCCTGACGGCCATGATCCACGGTGCGGCGATCCTCGTCGTACCGTGGCCGGCCGGTTCGGGCCGGTGGGCGCACGCATGAGCGGCGGCCCGCCCGATCCCGGCATCGAGGCCGACGCCCTGAGCGCACCGTTCGAGGGCCTGACGCCGGATCGCATCCTCGACGTGCTCGAAGCCCACGGACTGGTCTGCGACGGACGCCTGCTGGCGCTCAACAGCTACGAGAACCGCGTCTACCAGGTGGGCCTGGAGGATGAAGCCCCCTGCGTGGTCAAGTTCTACCGGCCCGGCCGCTGGAGCGATGCGGCCATCCTGGAGGAGCACAGGTTCGTCGGACAACTCGCGGAACGCGAGATCCCCGCGGTACCGCCCCTGGAATTTCCCGGACAGGGCACGCTGCTTCATGCCGGCCGTGAACGCTTCTCCGTGTTTCCCCGCCAGGGGGGGCATGCTCCGGAACTGGACGATCCCGAAACGCTGACCCGGCTCGGGCGCTTCATTGCCCGTATCCACGAGGTCGGTGCCATGGAAGACTTCCGGCACCGGCCGGCCCTCGATGCCGAGACCTTCGGCATGCGATCCAGGCAATTTCTGCTGGACAACCGGATCATTCCCGCGGACCTGGAGCCGGTCTATCGCGGTGTGGTGGATCAGGCGCTGGAAGGGGTGGCGCACTGCTACCGGCGTGCCGGACAGGTCCGGGCCTTGCGCCTGCACGGCGACTGCCATGGCGGCAATGTGCTGTGGACCGATGCCGGTCCGCACTTCGTGGATTTCGACGACAGCCGTATGGGGCCCGCGATTCAGGATCTGTGGATGCTGCTCTCGGGCGAGCCCGACAGCATGGCCGCCCAATGGGCCGCCATCCGTGAGGGCTACGAGGACTTCCGGGACTTCGACCCCCGGGAACTGCATCTCATCGAGGCGCTTCGCACCCTGCGCCTCATCCATTATTCCGCCTGGATCGCGCGGCGCTGGCACGATCCCGCGTTTCCGATGGCCTTCCCGTTCTTCGACAACCCCCGCTACTGGGAAGACCGCATCCTGGAGCTGCGCGAACAGATCGCGGTCATGGATGAACCGGCGATCCTGTAAGGGATGGCGGTGGAAGCTTGGGTGATCTGGCTCTTCGACGTTTCCTGTGGATCGGATCGCGCCCCGTAGGAGCCCGGTCCTCCGGGCGATGACCGGGGCTTGGCGCATCGCCCACGGGAGTGGGCTCCTACGGGTGCCGTTGGCTCTGCCCCCGTGCGATCCTTGCGTGGCTGACAAAGACATTCCGCTCGAAACAGCAAAGAGCCGGTGATCCGCGGGCGGCATCCTCGCTTATCTTGTATCTTGTATCTGCCTTTACATGTACCTGCATTCAAGGAGCCATTCATGACCCACGCAATCCGAATCCACGAAACCGGCGGCCCGGAGGTGATGCGCTGGGAGTCCATCGAGGTGGGCGATCCCGGCCCGGGCGAGGTGCGTCTGCGCCAGACCGCGGTGGGGCTCAATTTCATCGACGTGTATTTCCGGACGGGTCTGTATCCGCTGCCGGTGATGCCCGGTGTGCTGGGCATGGAGGCGGCCGGTGTGGTGGAGGCGGTGGGCGAGGGCGTCGCCACGCTCTCTGAGGGCGACCGGGTGGCCTATGCCACGCCGCCGCCGGGCGCCTACGCGGAGGCGCGCATCATGCCCGCGGCCCGGCTGGTGAAGCTGCCCGACAACATCGAGGAGAAGACCGCCGCCGCCATGATGCTCCGGGGCATGACGGCCCATTACCTGCTCAGGCGTATCCACCGGGTGGAACCCGGGGACAGGATTCTCATCCATGCCGCCGCGGGCGGGGTGGGACTCATCGCCTGTCAGTGGGCCAGTCACCTGGGGGCCACGGTGATCGGCACGGTGGGCAGCGACGAGAAGGCCGAAATCGCCCGCGCCCACGGATGCGACCATCCCATCGTCTACACCCGCGAGGATTTCGTCACGCGCGTGCGGGAGATCACCGACGGGGAAGGGGTGGCGGCCGTGTATGACTCCGTGGGCAAGGATACCTTCATGGGCTCACTGGACTGTCTGCGCCCGCGGGGCATGATGGTCACCTTCGGCAACGCCTCCGGTCCCGTGCCGCCCTTCGAGCCGATCCTGCTGTCGAAGAAGGGGTCGCTGTTCCTGACACGCCCGACCCTGTTCCATTACACGTCGACGCCCGAAGACCTGGCCTGGGCCTCCGGCGACCTGTTCGAGGTGGTGGGCAGCGGCGCCGTGCGCATCGAGATCAACCAGACGTACGCTCTCAAGGACGCGGCCCAGGCGCACCGGGATCTGGAGGGGCGCAAGACGACGGGGTCTTCGGTTCTGCTGCCTTGATGGGCAGCAGAACAGTGGCAAGTCTCAAG
>SKOF01000537.1 GCA_007120155.1 Thioalkalivibrio sp.
GATTGCCATTTGCTTGCGGCCCACTTGCCTGCTGAGGCGACGCTGCCTTTCGCGGCGTCGATTGAGCGAGACAGGGCGGCGCTTAGGCGGGGGGCACTGCGGCCGGCCATCGCGGTTGCGCGGGCGAGACCCTTGATGGCGCCGACGCCCGTCCCTGCGGGACCCAACGCGTTTGTGG
This sequence comes from Thioalkalivibrio sp., assembly GCA_007120155.1. GTDB lineage: Bacteria > Pseudomonadota > Gammaproteobacteria > Ectothiorhodospirales > Ectothiorhodospiraceae > Thioalkalivibrio_A. The sequence continues at coordinate 179 of SKOF01000537.1, forward strand.
TGACGACTGTGTCTTCGATGACGGCGCTGGCAATGTCTTTGCCGATGTCCAGGGCGGCTCTGCCGAAGCTCTCCGTCACGGGCGGCGCCGACCCCAGCCGGGCCGAAGGCGGCTGCAGACCCAGTGGGTCGCTGTAACCGACCGGGTCGCCAAGGGCGTAGGTGTAGGGGCTGAGCCGCGTTGGCTCCGCAAGCAGGTTACCTGACGCAAACAGAGCGATTGGGTCGACGGCGGTGAACGCCGCTAGGATTGGACGATAGGGGCGGGCTTGGAAGTCGATTAGGTCAGAGCCCGTGTCGGCTTCGTTGCCGGCGAAGCTGTGCGGGTCGCTGATGGGCCCGGAGCGAGCGCGTACGGCGCCGTAGGCGTTGTGGGCTAGCAGGACTTCGGCGCTGCCTGTTTTGCCGGCGCGCACCACCGGGCTTTGATGCAGGTCGTGCAGGTAGAGCTGTGCGCTCTCTGGCCACGCCGTTAGCTCCGTTGCGGTGTCGCGGATATTGCTTGAGGCGCTGTCGCCTCCGCATGACAGCAGTGGCGCTAGTAGGGCCAGAGCTAGTGCTGGTCGCCGTCGCGCGACACGGCTGCCTGTTGAGAGGCCGCGGGGCGTTGGGGTGCGGCGGCCGATGCATAGCAGCGCCAGAAGGCACGCTAGTGCTAGCGCGCCCCAGCCTAGCCCAGCACCAGGCCCACCACGCCCACCACGCCCATCACGCTCACCCGAGCGTAACACGGGCGGCACGGCCGCTTCAGCGCTAGCGCTGTCAACGATGGCGTCGAGACGTATCTGGCGGTGTTCGTCTACGCGTAGGTAGCGCACTAGTGCGTTGCCACGGACCTCGGCGTCGTCGAAGGGGTAGCGCACCAGGCTGCTTGGCGACGGCATCGCGTCGTCTGACTGGTCCACCCACGCGGCGGCACCAAGCCACGTGCGCTTCTCGATGCGCCGGTCGGCAAAGTCGTAGGTGTAGCGCTCGATGATAACGTCGCCCTCGGCGCGGCGCACTACCTGGCTCAGGCGGCCTTTGCCGTCCCAGCTCAGCTCACGCGTACCGTCTGCCACCAGCCGGCCAGCGCCGTCAAAGCTGAACGCTTCCGTGTTGCCGTCGCCTAGCGTCACTTCTGCCAGGCGGTCTGGGCCAAGCGCGCCATGCTCATCGGGCACGCCGTAGCGCAGGGTCATGTTCGGATGGCCGCCGAGCACTGTGTTGTCCACAGAGGTGAGGTTGGCGAAAGTGTCGTAGCTGTAGCGGGTCTCGCCGTCTGCGCGCAGCTCACCTGTCAAGCGGTAGCGGTCGTCGTAGGTGTAGCGCGCGCTCAGGCTTAGCCCCGGCGAGAGATCACGACGGCCGTCCACCTCTTCGATCACGCGCGATGTCGGGTCGTACGTTAGCGCCAAATCAAGCAAGTCCTCGCCCGCCGTATTCTCAGCACGGCGCTGCGCAAGACGCCGCCGCATGTCAAAGGTCTGCGTGCTGGTGACGCCATTGCCAAAGCGCATCGCGCTCGGCCAGCCAAACGCCGTGTACTCAGCGTGCTCGATGAGCACGCCTGCCTCTGCCAGCTGGCCTTGGCCGTTGTAGCGGCGGGATACAAAGCTGTTGTCCGGCCAGGCTTGCCGCGTCACGCGGTCTTGCGCGTCAAGGTCACGCCAGCGGCGGTGCTGGGTGCCATCGGCCCACGCGCGCACCTCGTCACTCAGCCGGCCGCGCGCGTCGTAGCCAAAGTGCATGCTGCCCGCTGCATCTTCGACCCAGGCGAGCGCGCCCTCGGTACCGCCCAGCCCCTCAACATCGCCACGCGGGCTGTCGTAATGCCAGCGCACGGTCTTGCCGGCGCCGTCTTCGGTGAGCACCCGGCCGAGCAGGTCGTACGTGTGCGTCATCACGCGGCCGGTCGGGTCGCGGCGCTCGAGCTCATCGCCGGCGGTGTTGTAGGCAAAGCTCCAGCTGCCCGCATTGGGGTCTTGCAGCGCAACGCGGTTGCCGAGTCCATCGTAGCTGTAGCTGCGTGCGTGGCCTTTGAAGTCGACTACGCCCGTCAAGCGGTCTAGCGCATCGTAGCTGTAGGCGGCGCTGGCATCGCCAGGCTCCGTCACGCGCACCAGGCGCCCTAGCCCGTCTTGGCGGCGCGCCATGACGCGCCCGTTTTCGTCCACGCTCTCGACCGCAAAGGGCACGTAGCGCATCGCACGCATCGCGCCGTCAGGCTCGACCTCCGCGACCACGCGCGCGAGGGCGTCGTAGCGCTGGCGCACGCCCGGCGCCTCTGCGCTTGGCATGACAAAGTCCGCACTGCCCAAATACGTCTCATGCAGCGCCGTCTCAGGCAGGCCCCGGGCGCCGAAAGCAGTGCGACCACTCGCCTGCCAGCGCTCGCCGGGGCGACCTGTCCACGTACCAAGCTCGCGGCCGCTGCCGTCGAAGTACGCATACGTGACATCGACAAGCGTCTCGCCACTCTGCACCCGCGACTCAGAGCGAATAAACGACGTCGGTGCCGACAAGTTGTAGGAGTAGCTGCTGGTTGGCAGCGCCGCCGAATCACCGGGCGCAATCTCCGTCACCAGGCGGCCAAGGCCGTCATAGGCGTAGCGCGTCTCGCCCCCGAAGGGCTCGCGTACCAAGCTGAGCACACCAAACGCGGCGTCCCACTCAGCTTGCCAGGCTAAGAACCGGTCGTCTGAGACTTGCCGACGCACCTCACGCACAAAGGCGCGCTGCGTCTCGTCATAGGTCAGCGTGCTGCGCGAGCCGCGCGCATCGATGCTTTCGGTCACAAGACCGTCGGCGTTGCGGTGCAAGCGCTGCACGTCCGCCCAACTGTCACCGCTGACCCGCGTGCGCACGCGGGTCAGCTCGCCGCGTGTCACCTCACCCAGGGGCAAGCCCTCGAAGGGCGCGCCATCATAGTAGTGCTCGCTTTCGCTCAGTCGCGTGCTGCCGTCGTAGGTCGCCTCGCGCACAAGGCTGCGCAACACCCAGGCCTCAGTGTTGACGGCAAAGGTGCGCACGACGCGGCGCTCATCGCCCTGCGTCACATCGCGCCCGGAGACAATGCCGTCGTGCACCTCTTCAACGGTGTTGCCAAAGTCATCGCGGCTGAAGGTGCTACGCGTTACGACAGGGGTTGCCTGCCCTTCAAACA
>SKOF01000191.1 GCA_007120155.1 Thioalkalivibrio sp.
ATGAAGCTTGGAATGATGAATATCGATTTTGGCAAGATATCTGCCGGCGAATCTTCGGTTGGACAATGGTGGTTCACAAGTGACCTATTGGGTAATTTTATTTCATATGAAATATCTGTCAATCACCTGAATAGTTTTGGGGATTCAAACCTTAGTTTGATTAATAGCATCAAGGTTCACGAATTAATCAGGAGTATCCGGGTATACGCAGAAGAACATGATGATGGAATAAATGACTTCCTTGTAAACTCCATTCCTGATCTTAACAATACCCCCAATCAGCTTTATTATTCAAATGGCATCGTAAAACCAGTTTATGAGGCTGAAAACGCAGTTATTGAAGGTGAAGGCCTGGTCAGAAGCCTAACTGTTGAACCTTCAGAACCCGGTTGGAATTACCTGGTCCTTGATGATCCCGGTGACGGCTTACTGGATATTGTGAGCTGCACCCGTTCTGATGAACAGGAGATTCCGCTTGACAATATATGGTTATCTCATGTAACGCTGCCACCCGGTGGTGATCCTGTATATGAGAACAAACTGCATTTTATTGATTATTTGACAGCAAAAAGTGAGGAGACGTATACCATTGTATTTGAACCCAGGGAGGTTAATCGCCCTGAAGTATATGCATTTTTGGGTGTTCCTGACTACTCTACAGAGCAGGCAGTGACAAGTGTTGAAGTGGTCTTTAATAAGCCCATTAAATCAGAGACCTTTACTTATGAGGATGTTACCCTCAGTTTGCAGGGTGGCGACAACCTGATTGACCAGGAGGTAAGCATCACCCAGGTGAATGACTCTATTTTCAGTATTGACCTGACTGACAAAACAAATGCCAGTGGTTATTATATTTTGACAGTTCAAACAACTGGTATTACAGATTTACATGGGATTGAAGGAAGCGTAGGGCGGCAGATTGGCTGGGTTCAATCATTCAATGTTCCGGCCGTTGTGCATTTTATTGGTCTGCCTGATTCAGCAGCGGAACCCATAGATGAGTTGACTCTGTGGTTTAATATGCCTATAGATGAACAGACCTTCACTAACGAGCAGCTTGAACTGAAAATACTGGACGGAGATCAACTTGACACAGAAGGTTTGACCATAGTAGCCGCAAATGATATCGGCAATATATTCACAATCTCTGGCCTGTTGTCGCTTACACATCTGGAGCAGACATATGAGTTTACAGTGCTTCTTACTGAAATCTCAGGGAAAAATGGTGAAACCGGAGTCGCTGAACAGTCTGTTCAATGGGAGGTGGATAAAGGCATCCTGCTTGAAGTTAATGCAGGGGGGAACTTTACTGTTTGTGTGAGCGAGTCAGGTTTTGATTTGGATGGTAGTGCACTGAATTATACTGATTTTTACTGGTCAACATCTGGTGATGGTGTTTTTTCCGATGAAAACAGCCTTGGTACTTTTTACACACTGTCAAGTGACGACATCACAGCCGGAGAGGTAAGTCTTTGCCTGACAGCCAACAGCGATTTCTACCCCTACACAGCTACAGATTGTATGGTGCTGACCATTGCGGATCTTCCTGAAGTTTTACTTGGAGACTTCGATCCTGTTTTTGAAAACTCGCCAATATTCCGCCTAACGGGTGGAGTGCCATCAGGGGGCGTTTATTCGGGGCCAGGTATAACAAATGGTTGGTTTGATCCTGCTTTAGCAGGAAGTGGAACACACGAAATCACCTATACTTATACAGACAATAATACTGGCTGTATAAATGATGCAATCTCAAACATCACTGTGGAACCAATGTCAGAACTTTCATTGAGTTTTGGAAGTGGTTTTACATGGTTCAGCATTAATCTTTCTCCCTCTGTTGGCAAGTCAGTTAATGATTTGTTTTCAGACTTGAATCCTCGTGAGAATGATAGGATTGTAAGTCAGCAAGGTTTTTCAATTTTTACAGGTCAAAATTGGCTGGGTAATGTGTCTGATATCATGCCGGGCCACAGCTACAGGATGAGCCTTTATTCATCACAAACCATAACTGTCACGGGGTCTCCTGTTGAAATTTTGCCCATATCTATTGAACCGGGTTTTTACTGGCTCGGTTATTTACCTCAGGTTTGTCTTCCGGTGAATACAGCTCTTTCAAGTATAAATGATCAAGTCAAAATCAATGACAGAATTATCAGCCAGGAAGGATTTTCAATGTTTGATGGTTCACAATGGATTGGAGGTGTCACCAATATGTGTCCGGGAATGGGCTATATGATTAATCTGACAGAGTCTGCAACACTTTTATACCCGGATGCTCTTAAGGATGAGACCAGGGTTTATGCTGACCAGAGACCCTTATCACCCATAGGAGAATATCCACAGAGGTACCTTCAGCACAATATGCCTGTGTTGGCTCAATTACTCAATCATAAAAACGAAGTTTCCATCGATGAGGAGGATATGATTTTTGCCTATGTGGGTGATGAATTGCGGGGAATGGCTCATCCGATGGCTGCTCACGACGGTTATGTGTTTATGAGTATTGGATCCAATTACAAATCAGGTGAAGAGGTTCGGTTTAAAGCTTGGATATCTGAACTTCAACAACTGATAGAGGTCAATGAAACCATCATTTACGATGCTCCTGAAGGCCTTGGTACACTGGAGGCTCCACTTTTGCTGACACTTGATATTGAGTTTGGGGATGGCAGCGAACATGAAGTATTATATATTGGCAGTCCTTATCCAAATCCATTCAGAACAGAGACCAATTTCCCATATGGAACCATCTCCGCAACTCAGGTTTTATTGCGAATCTTTAATAACCATGGCCAAGTCGTATATGAAAGCCTTCACAATGAAGAAGTCTCTGGTTACCACACCATTGTATTTGAGTCAAGGGGGCTTCCGCCAGGTGTTTATCATTACAATTTTCAGCTTCAAAATAATGAAGATATCATTTTGAGAACAGGTCGATTGGTGATTGTGAGATAGATGAAGCTATTGTTATATGGTGTTTAATCAGGAGTGGTTGATTTATGGCAGCACTTTTTTAAGATATTAATGAGCGTTATGACGGATTTTGCCAGCTTCAGGGTCTTAAAAATAAGTTGCGTAAGTGTTTTCATAATATTGAATTCATTTGCTGCAAAATGTCAGCCTGCTTTGTGGACTAATCTTCCAACGAATTTTGAATACTTTATGACAGTTTTGGGAGTCGTTCAAATCGATGGGATTATTGCCGATAATCAGGACAATATGCTCGCTGCTTTTGTGGATGGTGAATTAAGAGGGGCTGTAAAACCTACTGATTCTGAAGGCAGCTATAGTCTTTATTTTCTA
>SKOF01000520.1 GCA_007120155.1 Thioalkalivibrio sp.
CAGGAGTCAGTCAGCAAGGGGTCTGCGAAGGTATGGAGCGGCGGGCAATGATTCAAAGAAATCACGCAAAAGTCATGATTTCCTCATGCGAATCGCGGCTCGTCGGCAACAGAATCGGCCTCGCCATATTCGTCAAAAACACATGCGAGGACCGAACATGATTCGATGGATTTGCCTGCTCTTGCTGTTAGTACCGTTGAGCGTACTAGCTAATACAAGTTTTACCTACCAAGGCCAATTGATGGACGGCGGCCAGCCTTTCAGCGGTGAGGTTGATATTGAATACGCCCTCTATGCGAGCGATTCCGGTGGCAGTGCCGTTCGCTCCGGGCGTCGATCTGTTCAAGTCAGCGACGGCCTTTTTCAGCTTGAGATTGACTTTGGCACCCCAGCCTATGAATCGGGATTGTGGCTGGAACTGACAGTTGATGGTCAGACTCTTGATCCGCGCCAGCCGATCACCGCCGCGCCGCTGGCCATCCGCAGTCTGGATGCCGGGGGCGGCAGCCAGTGGGTCGACGAGGGTTCAGGCATCAGCTACCAGGGTGGGAACGTAGCCGTCGGACATCCAGCGACAGGTAACCCGCAGACCTTGTCGGTGCGCTCGGAGAGTGGTGAGGATCCGTTCAGCGTGCTCAACCAGACAGGGATCCGCACCTTGCATGCTCAGAACAACGCCGGGATCACCGTTGGTGGTTTTTTCCTGGCGCCCGACAACGGTCTGATGGTGCACGGGGATGCTGCCCAGGAGCGCACCAGCTACGGCTTTGCCAAGGTCGGTGCGGTCATCGAATGCGGGGATCAGGGTGGCGGGGTGCCCGGTAGTATCGTGCGCGGTTTCAATAATGTGCCTAGCGCGAACCCGCCGGGCGTGCTCGAGTATCTGCCCGCTCAGGATTCAGTCGGCAACTGCCAGGTCGAGCTTGGGTTTCCTCTGACCGATTCGATCATTGTCGCCATGGGAGGGTCCTTCTCCGGGCGCAATGTGGAGTGCGGTGTTAGCCAGACCACTCGATTGAGATGTCGGGTACGTGACCTCACTGGGAATGAGTTCAGTGCGCGCATAAATGTAGTGGTCTTCTGAAATGACTACGAAAATTGATCCAACCAGGCTGCTGATCGCGGCAAGCATTGCTTTGGCGACGATGTTGCCCTGCATCGTGCTGGCGAATAGTACCGACACTGAAGCGCGCGCTGAATCTATGCAAGCTGAGCGCTCAGGTCAATTCGAGATCACACGCTGGGTGATCGCGGGCGGTGGGCTGATCAGTTCGGCCGGTGCCCAGTGGAGTCTGGCAGGCACGATCGGACAGTTCGATGCCACCCCGCCCGGGGCGCTGTCGGGCGGTGCTTGGGCCGTCACCGGCGGCTTCTGGGCCGCAGACCTTGAAATGCCACCAACATTCGATCAGCTGTTTTCCGATCGTTTTGAACTGCTGTTGCCGCAGCAATAGATGACAGCGTTTGTCGAACTGAATGGCCGCGAGGAGCGTCATGACTTTTATTCCACGTTGTTTCCTGATCGCCGTTGTCTGCCTGGCAGCTTGGTTTCCAATTGTCCTGCATGCCGCTAGCGAGGTCAGCTATCCCCGCTACGGCATTGCCTTTACGCCGCCCGCCGGCTGGCAGGGCGAAGAGACGGCCTACGGCTATGTCATGGGGTCTCACACCCACCCGGGTCTGATCATCGTCAATCTGCATGAGATCAACTCCATGCAGGAGCTCCAGATGCTGGCCGCGCAGGAACTGACCGACGGGAGCTCCTATGCGCTGGCGCCGGTCGGTATGGCTCAGGCGATTGACGATCGAACCTTGGCAGGCGAGTTTCAGGGCTGGTTCGGTGGCGAGCAGGCACGGGCCTATGCCGCGGCCATGGTTAATCCACACGGACCGGGTTTGCTGGTTCTCGGCGTGACTTCGGCTGCCGCTTACGGTCCGGCCCACCGGCAGGCCGTGCTCGAACTGGTTGAATCGGTCAAGTTCAGCGCTCGCGAGCGCGGCGAGGTCGATCAGCAGTGGACCCAACGCCTGGCCGACCACCGCCTGATCCACATGAGTTCCAGCGGCGGCAGCCGCAGCGGCAGCTCAGGCTTCGCGTCCTCACGCACCGAAGCCGATCTGTGTCGTGACGGCCGCTTCAGCTTCAGCAGCTCCTCGCAGGTGGCGGCCACCGTGCCGGGCGTTTCCGGACACAGCCACGGCGGCGACAGCGGTAGCGGACAGTGGCGAGTCGAAACCGGCAGCGGCGATGCCGGGGTGCTGATCCTGGAGTTTGATGACGGCCGCATGCAGGAATACCGGCTGACGCCGCGGTCGGAAGCCGGCGAGATCAACGTCGACGGCCAGCGCTGGTTCTTGAGCCGCGGCCGATCGGCCTGCGGCTGAGCAAGACTGACAGCCTCTGCGTCGCGCTGCCAAAGATGAGTGATCGCTTTCTCTACTGGCTGTTGTCCGGGTTTTTCACGCTCGGGCTGATCATGCTGGCCGCCGCCGTCTGGGAGAGCCGGCAGACCGCGCAATTTCTCAACGGTGCCGAACGCGCCGAAGGCGAGGTCGTTCGGGTCACGGTCAGCATGGGGCCGGGCATCCGCCTGACCGATGCGCATGTGAGATTCCAGGCCGGTGATGGTCAGTGGCATGTTTTTCGAACCGGATACGACAGCCGGGGCGAAGTCGTGGGTGACCGGCTGCCGGTCATCTACCGGCCCGAAGACCCGACCGACGCCCGTGTGGACGGACTGTTGTCGCTTTGGTTTGTCGCCGCCGTTTGGGCGTTTCTTGGCGTGAGCTTTGCGGGGCTTCCCGTGTTTTGGCTGTTCACGATCTGGCGCCAGGTGCGCGATGGCCCTGTCATGCGTCGACCGCCCCGCAAGCCGCGTCTGCCGTCCTGATGCACGGGCTCCAAGGTCAGCGCTGCCGGCGTATTCCTGGGTTGTCGACAGGAAATCATGGAAAAGTCATGTGCCGGTCATGCATTCGGTGGGGCCAGCGGAAAGACTCGGCACCAGGTGAAATCCTAGTGAGGAGAGACTCATGCTGAGAGCGACAAGCTATTGCCTGCTAATGCTGGTGTTGTCGTCGGCGGTTCATGCGCAATATCTGATCAACTCGCTCGGCGACGCCGGACGCTCGCCCGGCGCTACTTTTGCTATCTGTGATACCGGCAGCACCGTGGTCAACCCCAATACGGGACAGTCGGTCACCGAATGCACGCTCAGGGCTCTGATTGAAACCGTCAACCAGCTGCCGGCGGGCAGTTCGTCCACGGCGGGCTTCGTTGATTGGATTCCGACCCAAGGCA
>SKOF01000058.1 GCA_007120155.1 Thioalkalivibrio sp.
ATTGCGTATAGAATGCGCGCCTCTCGCCGGTCGTGCGCCCATTCCAACAACGACAAACCGACGCACTGATCCACGGCATGATCCCGGTTCGCCCGCGATCGGGCCGTGGTCGGCGGACGGCTGGCCGCGGGTGCCCGTATCCCCGCGGTCAATGGATTGGCTTGCTCAGGGATTTCCACATGCCTTCGCGTTTGCGCCTGTTCGTCTACGTCGTCATCGGACTTTTGTGCCTTGCAGCCGTCGGTCCCCTCTGGGCGGCCATGCCGGTGGAGGCGGGGGGTGACGCGCCCTGGTGGATCTGGCCCCTGGCCCTGTTCATCGTGAGTTTCCTGCTGGGTATCGTTGCCGTGCTCGGCGGGGTGGGCGGCGGGGTTCTTTTCGTCCCCATCGTGGGCGGTTTCTTCCCCTTTCATCTGGATTTCGTCCGTGGCGCGGGCCTGCTGGTGGCCCTGGCCGGCGCCTTGGCGGCCGGTCCGGGCCTGCTGCGCTCGGGCATGGCCAGTCTTCGGCTGGTTCTGCCGCTGGCCATGATCGCGGCGGCCTCGGCCATCATCGGCGCCATGGTGGGTCTCGCCCTGCCCACTGACCTGGTGCAGACGCTGCTGGGGCTGACCATCCTGGCCATTGTCGCGCTCATGTGGATCGCCAGGAAGTCCGAGTACCCGGACGTGCCGGAGGCCGACCGGCTGTCCACGGCCCTGCGCATCACCGGCATCTACCACGAACCCTTCTCCCAGAAGGACATCGACTGGAAGGTTCACCGTACGCCGCTCGGGCTCGTGATGTTCTTCTTCATCGGGCTGCTGGCGGGGATGTTCGGTCTGGGCGCCGGCTGGGCCAACGTGCCGGTGCTGAATCTCATGATGGGGGCGCCGCTCAAGGTGTCGGTGGCGTCGTCCAAGTTCCTGCTTTCCATCGTCGACACCTCCGCCGCCTGGGTCTACATCAACCAGGGTGCGGTGCTGGCCATGATCGCCGTGCCCTCCATCATCGGCATCATGCTGGGTTCGCTGGTGGGTGTCCGGCTGCTCAAGCGCACCCGGGCGGCCATGGTGCGGCGCATCGTCATCGTCATGCTGCTGCTGGCGGGTTCCCGGGCCCTGCTCAAGGGCCTGGGCATCTGGGAATAGGAGAGACAACCGTGTCCGATCGCGATCCACACCGCTACGCCACCGAGGAACAGCAGATCTATGCCTACTGGCTGGACTGGGGCATGCGGATCGGTTTCCTGATGCTGGTGGCCAGCTTCGCCGCCTACCTGCTGGGGGTCTTCGAACCCCATGTGCCGGTGGACGATCTGCCGCAGGTCTGGGGCCTGTCCGCCCGGGAGTACCTGGACACGGCCGGCGTCGGCACCGGCTGGTCCTGGCTGGCGCTCGCGCACAAGGGCGATTTCATGAACTTCTTCGGCATCGCTTTTCTGTCCCTGGTCACCATTGCCTGCTACATTCGTGTCATTCCCCTGTTCCTGAAGGCCGGGGACAAGGTGTATGCGGGCATCACGGCGGCCACGGCGCTGGTACTGATTCTCGCCGCGTCCGGCCTGCTGGTGGTGGGTCACTGATGGTCCAGGAGCATCCAATGGAATCCAGTCTCTCTCCCGTCGGCCGATTCGAACGCATCCTGCTGGCCGCCGACGGCACGGAATACAGTGCCGGTGCCGAACAGGCGGCCTTCAGCATGGCACAGCGCTGCGGCGCGAAGCTGTTCGTGCTGCGGGTGGTGCTCACCAATCCCGAGTACGAGGCCATGGCACCGGAGCGGGTGGAGGCGGAGGCCGAGGCCGCCCGTGAGTTCCTTGCGCAACTGGAGCAGCGTGCCGACGATGCCGGCCTGGAATACGAGGGGCTGTTGCGCCATGGGCCGGACCCGTATCTGGAGATTGTCGAGGCGGCCGAGGACACCAAGGTGGACGTGATCGTCATCGGCCGGCGTACCCGCAGCGACCTAGCCCGTCTGATGATGGGTGACTCCACCGCCAAGGTGATCGGCCATGCACCCTGCAGCGTGTTCGTGGTGCCGCGCGCCGCGCGCATGCCGGAGGCGCGCATCCTGGTGGCCACCGACGGGTCACGTCTGGGCGACACAGCCGCCGTGGCAGCCTCCAGCCTGGCGCGATCCTGCGAACTTCCGCTGACGGTGGTGTCGGTGGATGTGCCCAGTCACAGCGAGGAGCGGCGCAAGGAGGCACGCGCCGCCATCGAACGTGTGCGCGATGCCCTGAAGGACGAGAAGATCGAGGTCACCGGTGTCCAGGAGGAAGGCCGCCCCGACGACGTGATCGTCGACGTGGCCAAGCGCCAGGGCGCCGATCTCATCGTCATCGGCAGTCACGGCCGCACGGGTCTGCAGCGGCTGCTGATGGGCAGTGTCTCGGAGCGGGTGATCGGGCAGGCCGAGTGTGCCGTACTTGTGGTGAAGTAGGAAGTAGGAAGTAGGAAGTAGGAAGTAGGAAGTAGAAGGCAGGAGGCAGGAAGAACCTTGCTTCGCACTTCCCAATTCACAGTTCGCACTTCTCAACAACGATGTCCCACACCCCGTGCCCCAGCCTTTGCCCCCGCTGCTCGAATCTGGTGGGTGGCCGGTGGGTCGGGCGGGTGGCAAAGCCCTCGGCGGTGTTGCGGAACGCCCCTGATCCCCGCATGACCTCCAGCATGTGCTGTGCGTAGTCCTCCCAGTCCGTAGCCAGGTGCAGGGTGCCGCCCGGCCGTATGCAGGCGGCCAGCAACGCCACGAATGCCGGCTGGATGATGCGCCGCTTGTGATGGCGCTTCTTGTGCCAGGGATCGGGGAAGAAGATCTGCACCGTGTCGAGGCTGCAGGGCGGGATCTGGTGTTTCAGCACATCCACGGCGTCATGGCACATGACCCGCAGATTGGTGAGTCCCAGGGCATCGATACGCTGCAACAGGTGTCCCACCCCCGGGCGATGCACCTCGATGCCGAGAAAATCCCGCTCCGGGGTCGCTTGGGCCATGGCTGCCAGGCTTTCCCCGTTGCCAAAGCCGATTTCCAGGGTGATCGGCGCTGATCGCCCGAATATCGATGCCAGATCCAGCATCTTCTCCGAGTATTCGATACCGAAGCGCGGCCACAGCGTGTCCAGGGCCCGTTGCTGACCCGCCGTCAGGCGCCCTTCCCGGCGTACGAAGCTGCGGATGGGGCGGTGGGGTTTCGGGGGGGATCCGGTCATGGAGAAGACCTGTTAACCATGAAGCATAGATGCAAGGCAATGCGTTCTCTCGCCAGGACGCATGACGCGCCGGGAAAATACCGAATCCGGTAGGTTGGGGTGAGCA
>SKOF01000599.1 GCA_007120155.1 Thioalkalivibrio sp.
ATCGAGTTCAGCCGGATCGGCCTGTTCGAGCCAACTGAGGTAATGAGCGCGGACCTGACGCGCTTCATCCAGTCGATCGAGTGAGCTCAAAACCTCGTAAAGGACCCAGGCCGATTGAATTAGGCTCTCGTTTTCAGGCCCCATTCGCTGGTATTGCTGGGTGACAAACTGGCTCAGCAGGTCGATTCCAGCTTCCGGACGCCCCAGCGCCCGGTAGCTGAGTGCCGTTAGATACCCTGTCGCAACCGTTCGTGGGTGTTCCGGTCCCAGCACTTCACTGCGCGCCTTGCGCACTGCTTCGGCCAGTTCCAGGGCAGTTTCAGGTAAACCCTTTTCCAGGTAGGCATTGGCCATCACTTCCCTGGCCATCAGGGTGTCGGCGTGGTCGGCGCCGAACAACTTCTGTCTGGCATTGGCCACGTGTTCGAGTATATCCAGTGCTTCCTCGTGTCGCCCGGCGCTGATCATCGTGCTGCCAAGGTTAAGCATAGAGCGCAGGGTCATGGGGTGTCGCGGGCCCATGATGTCGCGGCGCAACTCGACAACTTCCGCCTGTACCCGAACCGCCTGCTCGATTTCGCCAAGTCGCAATTTGTGAATGGCGATGTTGCCGAGCAATCGCAAGGCTTGGGGATGTCGGCGACCATGGAGGGTAACCACTTGCTCCAGGGTGGTGGAATCGTTTTCGAGGGCTTCCTGATGTCGGCCCAGGCTTCCCAGCATGGGGCCGAGGTTTACCCGAACAGAAAGGACTCTGTGTTCGACAGCCAGATCACTGGCCTGGAGCTTAGCCAGGGCCAGCTCCAGAAACTCGACACCTCGTTCGGCTTGCCCGGCTCGGGTATGGATGATGGCCAGGAGTTCAAGTATGGATGCAGCCAGCAGATCAGGGTCGGCATCCATATGCCTGGCCTCCGCCAGCGCTGTTCCACCGGCGGCAAGCGCTTGGTCGAACATGGCCAGCTCAGAATAGGCTGCGGCCAGTTCCTTGAGTAGTGGCAGGTAAACTGAACGGAGCTCCGGTGCATCAAAGTTCACCTTGGCCAGTACCGGTTCAAGCAGTTCCAGGGCATCCCGGCTTTGACCATTGGTAATGGCCGCCTGGGCGAGACGCAGCACCGCCCTGATTCTATGCGGGTGATGTTCCGGATAGATTGGACTGCGTAATCTTTCAATCTCGTCGGCCAGCCACACCAGCGGCTTGTGCATTTCCAGTGCGTGGTAGACCCCAAACAGGGTTTCGAACAGGTCCGATTGCAGTGAAGGGTGTTCGGCAAAATCAGTTTCAATTGCAGTACGAGCACGATTCAGAATGTCGCGGTCGACGATATTGCGGGCCAGGTCGGTGGTTGAGATCTGACCCAGCGCCAGGTCAAGTTGTCCGGCATCGGGCAGATCGTTTCTCAGTTGTGGAAACCGCTCGAGTGCATTCATGTACTGGGCGCGGATATCATCGATCAGGTTCACGCCCATGGTTTGGGCATCGATATCACTGAGCATGGATTCCTGAAAGCGTACCACTTGTTCCAGTTGGGCCTGGCGTTGTTCGGCAATCATGGCCTGATTTCGCGCTGCGTTCATGCTGACCAACGCAACGACCAATCCGATGCTCAATGCCACCACGATCGAGCTGATGCTGACTGTGGCTACAGCATGACGACGGATGAATTTGCCGAAGAGGTAGCCGGCGGTGGGTCGGGTTACGCTGACCGGCAATAACTTCATGAAGCGGCGTACCTCGTCAGCCAGTTCACCTGCCGAGGCATATCGCTGGTCGGGATCGAGTTCTATGGCCTTGAGTACGATCCGGTCAAGATCACCGCGCATTTGTTTTTTCAGGCGCCGCGGGGTGGTCCGGCGCAGTCGGGCAATTTCGATTGCCTGGTCCGAATCGAGTAGTGCCGAGGGTGCGGAGTTACTGTGGCTGGAAAAAATTTCTTTGTAGTCAGGTTGGTCATCGGTTCGGAATCGCGAGCGCTTGATCGGAGGGTGTTCGATCATCAACTCGTGCAATATCACCCCGAGTGAATAGACGTCACTGCGCACATCGGCCATCCGGGAATCACCGGACAGCAGTTCGGGACTCATGTATTCGGGGGTGCCGGCTCGTCCGGTGCCGGGCAGATCCGTTTCTTGCGAATCGCTGGTTGCTGCAGCAATACCGAAGTCGATGATCTTGGGTTGCGCCTGACCATCAACCTGGGCAACGAGGATATTGGCCGGCTTGAGATCCCGGTGAATAATTCCCTTGAGGTGAGCATGCTGTACGCCGTTGCAGATAAGGATGAACAGATGCAGGCGTTCGTCCAGGGTTAGGCGTTGATCGCGGCAGTATTGGTTCAGCGGTTGACCGTCGACATACTCCATGGAAAAGTAGGGGTGACCTTGCGGTGTGGTGCCGACCTCATGGACCTGGGCGATGGCCGGATGATGCATGCGGGCCAGCGCTTGCTGTTCAATTTCGAAGCGTGCCAGGGTGTGGGGGTTGATCAGGCGACGACGAATCAGTTTCAGGGCGACGGTGCGTTCAACCGGCTCGGTCTGGCAGGCCAAAAAGACCCTACCCATTCCACCATGACCCAGCTCCCTTTGCACCTGGTAGCGACCCAGTACAACGGGCTTGGTAAGGGTGTCCTCACCGAGCTCAGAATGAAGCTCAACGCCAATCAGGGTCTCGAGTTGGGTCGGTGTATCTGCGGAGTCGGGTGGTGAATGCTTGGGCATACTTCGACACTCCCGGCTGGGACCAGTCGCTCAAGCCTATCACCTTTTCTTGCCGTTAGGCCACTCATGGCCCTGGGGCTTTTGTGTAAACACCGTTGCAATGTTGCAATATCGAGGGTAGCTTGCCATCATTGCCTTCCATTGACACGGGATCAAGTTTGTGAGCAAGCGCTATACATCCTCCAACCTTTCGCAGCCCGGTGCTTCCACCCGTGCCGTCTGGGGTGGTGAACCCGACCACATTCCCGAAGGTGCCACGGTCATGCCGGTCTTTTATGGTGTGACCTTTGCCCATGACGATCTCGAGCAATGGCGTGCCGTGGCGCTGGGTGAGCGGCCCGGGCACATCTATTCACGCAATACCAATCCAACGGTAGAACTGTTCGAGGACAAGGTTGCCGCACTTGAGGGGGCCGAGGCCGCAACCAGTTTCGCCACCGGGATGGCGGCGATTTCCAACACCCTGTTCACTTTCCTGTCCCCGGGGGACCGGGTCGTTTCCATCAAGGATACCTACGGGGGCACCAATAAAATCTTTATCGAGTTCCTGCCGCGTTTCGGTA
>SKOF01000474.1 GCA_007120155.1 Thioalkalivibrio sp.
AGAAGACATCGTTTCCATGCCCCCGCAAACAGGACAGGCTGAGCAGGAGATTGTTATTCCCAAGACAGACGACATCATGTCGCGGCTGCATCAAATCGCCAAAACCGGTTTTTCGCCTTCTGCCCTGAGTCGCTATGTGAACTGTCCGTTGCAGTTTTACCTGGAAAAAGTGGTTGGCCTGGATGAGTCGGATGCCGTGGAGGAGACGATGGAAGCCGCGACGATAGGTTCAGTGGTGCATGCAGCCCTTGAAGAGCTGTACAAACCTTACACAGGCCAGGTTCTCAAAACAGAAAACCTGCAGGTAATGAAAGGGAGGCTTGAAAAAAGTCTTCAACAAAGCTTTCAGAGCGAATACAGTGGTGGCAACATCAGCTCAGGTAAGAATTTGTTGCTATATCATTTGGTGAAGAGATACATTGAAAATCAGCTTAAGGCCGAGAATGAATATATTCGGAAAGCCAGTGAAAACAATCAGTTCCTTACTGTCCTGGCACTCGAAAGCAAGCTGAAAGCCACTTTGCAGGTAGCGCTCCCCAGTGGAACAACTGTTGATGTGCTGATTAAGGGTCTGGCTGACCGCATTGACCGTCTGGGCGGTGTGGTGCGCGTGATCGACTACAAGACCGGTCGCATCGGCAGCAGCGAACTCTCTTTCAGGGAGTGGGAAGAACCTTTCACAAACAGCGATAAAGCGAAGAACTTCCAGTTGCTGTGTTATGCCTGGATGTATCATATAATGCACCCTGAACAAAATGATATTGAGCCGGGCATCATTTCAACCCGCACGCCTGCGAAGGGCTCTCAAACGATGAAGCATCCGGGAGGGAAGGGAGTGTTGCAGCCGCAGCACCTTGCTGAAGTTGAGAAGGCCCTGCATCAGCTCATCAGTGAAATTCTGAATCCGTCGCAGGATTTTATCCAGACGCAGGATGTAGACAAATGCAAATATTGCAATTTTAAGGTGCTGTGCGGCAGGTATCAGGCTCTCTGAAACAGCTTTCTGCCTTCTTCAATTACTTTGTCCAGCCCGGCAGGGTCTTTTCCGCCTGCTGTGGCAAAGAATGGCTGGCCGCCGCCACCTCCTTTGATATGCTTTGCCAGTTCCGAGACAAGCTTGCCTGCATGAAGCTCTTTTTCTTTGATCAACGATTCATCCATCATCACCAGGATACCGGGTTTGTCCCCTGATTCATGAGCCAGCAGCAGGAATAGCTTTGGCAGCCTGCCTTTGATCTGGAATGCAAGGTCTTTGGCGGCTTTTGCATCCATATTCACCTTTTCTGCAATAAAGTTTACGCCACCCAGGTCACGGGCATTGGCGATCAGATTATCAGCGATTTGTTTGAGGTTCGATTGCTGCAGGGAGGCAAGTTCTTTTTTCATCTGATCGTGCTGATCGATAAACTGCTTCAATGCGCTGATGGTGTCTTTGGGTTGTTTCAGCAGCTCTTTGACGGCTTCCAGTTCGTCCAGCTTTTTAAGATGGAACTCTTCGGCTGTCCTTCCCGTGACGGCCTCAACGCGCCGTATGCCGGCGGCAATGGCTCCTTCTGACACGATGGCAAACAGGCCGATCTGGCCGGTGGCTTGTACGTGGGTGCCGCCGCACAGCTCTGAGGAGAATGTATTGTCGAAGGATACCACCCGGACTTTCTCGCCATATTTTTCACCAAAGAGTGCGGTGGCACCCATCTGCTGGGCTTCCTCCATGCTGAGCTCCCGGTGTTCTTCCATGGGGATGTTCTCGCGGATTTTTTCGTTCACCAGCCTTTCAACCTCGCGGATCTCCTCTTCTGTCATCTTGCTGAAGTGAGAGAAGTCGAAGCGCAGCCGCTGTTCGTCAACCAGCGAACCTTTCTGTTGAACATGGCTTCCCAGCACGGTTTTGAGTGCAGCGTGCATCAGGTGGGTGGCCGTGTGGTTGTTGGCTGTGAGCAGGCGTTTATGAGTATCAACGGTGGCTGCCACCTGGCCGGAAAATTGCTCCGGCAGACGGGGCATCACGTGGATGCTCAGGTTGTTTTCCTTGCGGGTGTCAATAACAGGATAGCTCTCCCCATTGATGACAAGCCGTCCGCGGTCGCCTACCTGACCACCCGATTCGGCGTAAAACGGGGTTTTGTCCAGCACGACGTGATACAGTGCCTTGCCTTTGGCGCTCACCTTTCTGTAACGTACCACCTCTACTTCTGCCTCCAGCTGCTCGTAGCCCAGGAAGCGGGTCTCCTCCTGCCACGGGCGCAGCTCTGTCCAGTCGTCAGTGGAAATGACGGCAGCGTCGCGGCTGCGGCTTTTTTGTGCGGCCATGCCCTGCTCGAACCCCTGCATGTCGACCTCCAGACCTTTTTCCCTGGCCATCAGATCGGTGAGGTCAACAGGAAAGCCATAGGTGTCGAACAGCTCAAAGGCAAACCGACCATCCACCACTTTTTCTTCAGGATGCAATGAAACGTATTGTTCAAACTTTTGTATACCGGTTGATAATGTCCGCAGGAATGCCTGTTCCTCTTCGGCAATCACTTTTGATATCAGCTCTTCCTGGGCTTTGAGCTCCGGGAAGGCATCGCCCATTTGCCTGACCAGCACGGGCACAAGACGGTTCACAAAGGCTTCGTCGAGTTTGAGAAAGGTGTAGCCATAGCGCACGGCGCGGCGCAGGATGCGTCGTATCACATATCCTGCCTTGTTGTTGGAAGGCAATTCACCATCGGCAATGGCAAAGGAAACGGCACGCAGATGGTCGGCCACAACGCGCATGGCAGTGTCGCTCTCCGGCGAGTGACCGTAGGCTATGCCCGAAAGCTTTGCCAGTTCTGAAATGTATGGTGTAAATACATCGGTGTCGTAATTGGATTGTTTGTTCTGCAATACCATACAGAGGCGTTCAAACCCCATTCCGGTGTCAACATGTTTGGCAGGCAGGCTTTTTAAGGAACTGTCCTACATACGGTTGAATTCTATGAATACGAGGTTCCATATCTCTATAACCAGCGGATGGTCTTTGTTTACGAGTGTTGCGCCGCTGACTTCTTTTCTCTGGGCATCACTGCGGATGTCAACGTGTATTTCGGAGCAAGGACCACAGGGGCCGGTGTCGCCCATCTCCCAGAAATTGTCTTTCTTTGATCCGTAAAGGATCCTGTCTTCCGGGATGAAGGCTTTCCAGAGCTCCAGTGCTTCGTTGTCAGTATCCAGTCCATCGTCCTTAGCGCCTTCGAAAACAGTGACATACAGGCGGTCTTTGTCAATCCCGTATACTTCGGTCAAAAGCTCCCA
>SKOF01000262.1 GCA_007120155.1 Thioalkalivibrio sp.
TCCATCGCAGCCAGTTTGAGGGCCAGGGACTCAAGGTGCTGGCGGAAAGCGAAGTCGCGGGACCGCATCTTGCCGTGAGCGAGGACGGCCTGCGCCTTGTGTTCTTCCAGGGGCACCCGGAGTACGACATCATCTCGCTGCTCAAGGAATACAAGCGGGAGGTCAGGCGCTTCGCGGCAGGAGCCATCGACGTCTACCCGCCCTTCCCGGAGCACTATTTCACGCTCCGCACCCAGGCCATCCTGGATGAGCACCGGGAGCGCGTGGAAGCGGCACTGGCCCGGCGCGCCCCGGTGCCCGAGCTGCCCGAGACCCTGATCGCCTCCAGCCTCGACAACACCTGGCACGACAGCGCCGAGGCGGTGATCAACAACTGGGTGGGCATGGTCTATCAGCTCACCCACATAGATCGGCGCCTTCCTTTCAAGGATAACGTGGACCCCGCAAATCCCCTGGGCGCCCTGCGCGAAAGCTCATAGTGCATCCCCCAGGCCACCTGCCACGCCCCGTGGCCAGCCTCTACGACCTGGTCGCGGGCGACGAGGACGCCCGGGTCTGCAAGGACATCCCGGAAAGCGCCTGCCGGGAGATGCCGCGCAACTTCTTCCTGCACATCGTCTCCAACACCGCCAGCAAGATCGGCGACGAACTGGCCAGCGCCAAGCTGGTGCTGGCCTGGCTCATGTCCGCGCTGGGCGCGCCGGCCTTCCTCGCCGGCTTCCTGGTGCCGGTACGCGAATCCGGGTCCCTTCTGCCGCAGCTGTTCGTGGCCAGCCATATCCGGCGTGCCGCCGTCCGCAAGTGGTTCTGGGTGGGCGGCAGCGTCGGACAGGGGATCTCCGCGCTGGGCATGGCCGTGGTGGCCCTGACCCTCTCGGGCGCCGCCGCCGGCTGGGCGCTTCTGGGCCTGCTGGCCCTGTTTGCATTGTCGCGGGGCGTCAGTTCCGTAGCCTCCAAGGACGTGCTCGGCAAGACCATCTCCAAGACACGGCGGGGCACCGTGATGGGCTATGCGGCG
This sequence comes from Thioalkalivibrio sp., assembly GCA_007120155.1. Taxonomy (GTDB): domain Bacteria; phylum Pseudomonadota; class Gammaproteobacteria; order Ectothiorhodospirales; family Ectothiorhodospiraceae; genus Thioalkalivibrio_A. Next base: position 1,019 of record SKOF01000262.1, read on the forward strand.
GCACTCGCCGGATTTGCCACACTGGGGGTGGGCGGTTGGGTGACCCTGCAGGCGGAGCAGGCCGCCAGCACCGGATTCTTCGCCCTGCTGCTGGTGGCTGCCGGGGTGCTGTGGTTCGCCGCCGGCGGCATCTTCGCGGCGGTCAAGGAGGTTCCCGGTGCCACCGAAGGCGGCGGCAATGCGGTCAGCGAGGCGATCCGCTCGCTGGGTCTGATGAAGGACGATCCCCTGTTCCGGCATTTCGTCATCACGCGCTCGCTGCTCATGAGCACGGCGCTGGCCATGCCCTTCTATGTGATGCTCGCCCAGCGGGAGACGGACGGAGATCTGGGCAGTCTCGGCCTCATGATCGTTGCCACCGGGCTGGCGGGCGGCTTGAGCGCACCCGTCTGGGGCCGGTTGTCAGACCGTTCCAGCCGACTGGTGCTGGTGGCCTCGGGCGTGCTTGCCGGTGTCCTGGGCCTGATGGTGTTCGCGCTCACCTGGCTCGACGCCGCGTGGACCCGGAGTCCCTACCTGTTCGCCGCACTGTTCCTGGTGATCGGGATCGCCCATTCCGGGGTGCGGCTGGGCCGCAAGACGTACCTGGTGGACATGGCCACCCAGGACACCCGGGCCGCCTACGTAGCGGTGAGCAATACGGTGGTGGGCGCGCTGCTGCTGGTCGGTGGGCTGTTCGGTCTCGTGGCCGATATCGCGGGGGTGGCCGCGACCATCGCGCTGCTTGGCCTCATGGGGCTGGCCGGCTCGGCGGCCGCGTGGCGCCTGGAGGAAGTACAGCGATAGGGCGTGAGGCGTGAGGCGTGAGGCGTGAGGCGTGAGCGGAGTGTAGCCGCCGCGGGCGGGGTAATGGTTCGTGCTTTCACGCCTCACCCCTACCCCCTCACGCCCCCAAAAATTTCACTGGCGATCGCCGCACCGGCAGCGTATAGTGCGGGCTGCAGTCTGTTCTTGCAGTCAGAGTCGGAAGTCCCCTGTAGTTTCGTTACCGCAGTCACTCCCGCCCGTCGTTCTCCAGGAATTCGCTGCAGCAACGTTTGTTTTCCTGATTATTTTTTGAGGTTGATTCAATTATGTCTACAGGCACTGTGAAGTGGTTTAACGAAAGCAAGGGCTTCGGCTTTATCACCCCCGAAGATGGCAGCAAGGATGTGTTCGTGCATTTCTCCGCCATCGAGGCCAGCGGTTTCCGCACCCTGGCCGAAGGCCAGCAGGTCTCCTTCGAGGTGACCAACGGCCCCAAGGGTCTGGCCGCGGCCAACGTCAAGCCCGTGTAAGATCAGTCTGCCGAAAGCAGATATCCGGAACCCCGCCTTGTGCGGGGTTCTTTTTTTGGTGCAGGGGCCAGGGAACAACCGGTCCCGTTGTTTTCCTCCACCGGGCGGCCGTGGCCGCCTTCGGCACCCGCGCCCGACACCGCCCGGCGGGCATGGCCCGCCCTATACGCGCTGCCAGTAGCGCAGGGCATAGTCCCTGGATGCATCGCGTACCGGCAGTCGTTCCAGCCCCCGCGCCCGGAAAAACGCTTCCGCATCCGCCTGGGCCCTGACCAGCACCCCATCCAGCCCCAGTGCCCGGGCCCGCCCCAGGCAGGCCTCCAGCAGCCGTGCGCCGTGGCCCTCCCCTTGCCGGGCAGGGTCCACATACAGGCCGTGAAGCAGCAGACCGGACCACCCCTCCGGCAGATCCGCCGGATCGGCAGGCTCCCAGGCGGCGACGCCCGCAATCCCATCCCCGGTGTCGGCGACCCAAAGTTCCAGATGATCCAGATCCGGCGCGCCGTACCGATACAGGGGCAGACTCAGGCGCTTGACCCGATCAGGCAGCCGCCACGTCATGACGGCACGCTCGATGACGCCGTTGATGACGGGCAGATCGGCCTTCTGGCCGGTGCGCAGCATGGTGCTCATAGAGTCCTGTCCATCCCCGCAGGCCCGCCGTCAGGCTTTTCCATCAGGTGACCATCATGGGCCCCTGGTGGCCGAGCGACACCCGGGCCGCGCGGCGGGCGCGGATGCGCTCCCAGACCTTCTCGTGGAAGTGGTAGGCCACCGTATTGACCATCGGTTCCACCAGGGCCACCAGACCACCGATCACCACGCTCCCGGTCAGCGCATAGGCCACCCCGAAGGCGACGCTGAAGTGCACGATGGCAAAGCTTGCGGTCTTGATCATGGCGGCATCTCCTCATCTGACCTGTTTCCTTGATGATGAGGTTAGCCAAATGAGAAGTATTACTGAAGTTGATTATTTTAA